>NZ_JACJUP010000384.1:0-5402 GCF_014748295.1 Planktothrix sp. FACHB-1355
GACGTGGGTGTCAATTAATTGCATGGGCACTGTGGGGTGGGCGTCCCGCCCGTCGTACAGATGAAGCATCTGGCGCGGCCATAATTAAAGTCGCGCCAAATGGCGGATCGGAGCGGCGGTCATTAACCATCGCGACGTTATGTCCTTGACTGATGACTCACCACAAAAAACAAACAGCTAAGAAGCAGCAGATGCCTTAGTGCTGTATCGCTTGAGGGTGCGTGCCAAGCGAGATTTTTTGCGAGCCCCGTTATTGCGGTGCAGGACGCCTCGCTTAACTGCTTTGTCGATTTTGCTGTATGCAGCTGACATACGCTGCTGTACCTCCTGTAGCAATTCAGGGGTGGGGTTGGCTGCGTAGGTTTCGACAGATGCCAAGAAGTTCTTGGTCAGCGTCTTGACCGCCGAAGCGTAAGCTTTATTACGCAAACGATTGCGTTCTGCTATTTCAACGCGCTTAATTGCGGACTTGGTGTTAGCCACTGCTCAATACCGAAGCGACACTATAATAATGAACATTCAAAATCCTGGAAAAACTAATATAACATCTATACTGCCGAGGGAGCGATCCCGATAAAAATCCAGGTTAAGCTAGAGAAACGAGTAGGGGTTAAGTTGGCATCTACATATTTTCGCCTGAATGCCTTTTGACCCTTTCTCAAAGCGGGTAATTCCTAACTAAGGGCGTTCCTAACTTCATGCTGCGAATCATTACTCAGCGGACTGAGGCAGAGGCGGAACTGCGGCGTATCCGCGATCGCACTTCCACTGACCAGATTGTTCACAAAGAAGCAACGGTTCGGGAAGTCCTACAGGCGGTACAGCGCCAAGGTGACCGGGCAGTCTTGCATTATACCCAAGAATTCGATCGACAATTCCTCACTCCAGAACAACTGCGGGTGAGCGGCTCGGAATTAGATGCCGCTTACCAACAGGTGTCCAAAGAGTTGTTGGATGCAATTCAGTTAGCGCGAGCCCAGATAGAAGCGTTTCACCGACAGAGAGTGCCTAAATCCTGGGTTCAATTTAAAGAAGATGAGGTAGTGCTGGGAAAGCGCTACACCCCAGTAGATCGGGCTGGAATCTACGTTCCTGGAGGTCGTGCTGCCTATCCCAGTACCGTGTTGATGAATGCTATCCCAGCTAAAGTGGCTGGAGTGCCCCGAATTGTCATGGTGACGCCGCCCGCGCCGCCTGCTGGGCACATCGGCCTAGACGAAAGCGAAATAAAGTCCAATCTTTCGCCGACATCTGCAAGCATCTCCCCCGCGCCAATTAACCCAGCCGTGCTAGTAGCTGCCCAAGAAGCAGGGATCTCCGAAATCTACCGTGTGGGGGGCGCTCAAGCGATCGCCGCTTTGGCCTACGGAACCGAAACTATACCGAAGGTAGACGTAATTACCGGTCCAGGTAATATTTACGTTACCCTGGCTAAAAAATTAGTCTACGGCACAGTGGGGATTGACTCGTTAGCAGGGCCATCGGAAGTACTGGTGATTGCAGACACAACTGCCAATCCAGTCTACGTAGCGGCAGACTTGCTGGCACAAGCGGAACACGACCCAATGGCAGCTGCCATTCTGCTGACGACTGATGCCGTGCTGGCGCAGAAAGTACAGGCAGAAGTCGAATGGCAATTGCGAGACCATCCGCGACGCCTGCTGACCGAGAAAGCCCTCGCTCACTATGGCTCGATCGTTGTCGTGGATTCAATCGCCGAGGCAGCAGAGCTTTCCAACGAGTTCGCACCCGAACACCTGGAACTGGAAGTAGATGACCCTTGGGCGATGTTGGATTTGATTCGCCATGCAGGTGCCATATTTATTGGTTCCTCGACCCCCGAAGCAGTGGGCGATTACTTGGCTGGGCCCAATCATACCCTACCGACTTCCGGTGCAGCTCGCTACGCTTCAGCGCTGGGAGTGGAAACCTTTATGAAGCACTCCTCAATCATCAGTTACTCGCCAACCGCGCTTCAAAAGGTTGCTAACCAGATCGATGTGCTGGCTAATGCTGAAGGACTCCCTTCTCACGCCGACTCAGTGCGACTCCGTATGCCCAGACGAGAAGGTGGAAACCAGGGATTGTAAGCACCTAAGCTGGAAAGGAAGAGGGCGAAAAGAGAGGGAAATGCGAAGCATCTGGAAAAAGTTTTTTTCGATGGTTCGTGAATAAATTCAGAGGCTAGAACCCAAATTAATGAGCTTTTTCGGCGTTCTGTTGCAAATCCCTCTTCCCTCGCGCTCTCCCACTCGCCCTCTCCCTTGTTGGTCAGAATATCGCTAAACTAAAGCCAGTCGTGACGCTCGGTGCCGATCGCTGAGTTTTAAATTCTTGTGAGGAGGTCTCATCTGTGATCGAAACAATTCTGGTGGCACTTGATGGATCGGAGCTATCGGAGCAAGTGATTGAGACTATAAACAGCATCCAATTGGGATCGGGGACGAAAATTATCCTTTCTCATGTCATGCCTCCGCCAGATGCTGATGTCGAATGGGCAGCCGATCGGCCTCACAGTAATTCCGAGGAACTGCCCTACAGACACATTGAAAAGCAGCTGCAATCCTACCAGGCTAATCTGCCTTGCCAGAGTGAATTGGAAATAGTCACTGGAGACCCAGCAGAAGAAATCGTTCGCCTTGCAAATATCTATCGAGCCGACCTAATTGTGATCGGGAGTCGAGGTTTAACTGGCTTAAAGCGGATTTTGCAGGGGTCTGTCAGCAGTCAAGTCGTAGCGGATGCCCCTTGTTCGGTGCTGGTAGTTAAGCCAAAATAGCAACAAAGCGACTCGATGAAGGCTGGCTAAGCAATACTTTGGCAGAAACTAACAAACTCCACCGAAGTGTTAAATTTTGCTTAAGCGACTCCGATCGACCTAGAATAAAATCCAAGCTAGAACTAAAGTTAAAATTTGGGAGTCGATACTACTGCCTTTAAAAACGCTTTAAAGAGCGAATATTATGGTTATTTACCTTAAAAAGGCGACTTTGGTGACTGGTGCGATATCAATCCTTGTGGGCCAGCAGATCGGTTGGAGCAATACTTCAACCGATCGAACTACGAACCAGTTATCAATGGAACTAAGTTTAAACGCTGCGGTATTAGCGCAAGTTCCTTCACAAGGTGGCACAGGCATTAATTACAAGCCCCCCAATCGAAGCGCTCCTTCGGAAACTGCGTCAGGTGGAGCGCGTAATTACGAGCAGCCAGCTATTTTGGAGTCTGGTGATGATTCGGTGATTCAGTTGCGGGGACCCGATAATACACCTGCTGCGCCAGATGCTCCCCCAGTCCGAATGCAGTCTCCTCCCAGGGTCTGTTCCGAAAACTTACCTGTACTCTTAGTTCCCCAGAATCACGCTGGGGAAACTACTTCTGGCCGTCCTACTTTTTTTTGGTATATGCCAGACACGCAATCGGTGGACTTTACGATCGAGAAAGTGGGGGTAGATAAGCCAGTATTTGAGGAAAAACTACAAATCCCAAAAGCAGGCATAATTCAAACCGAAATTCCTGAAAACCTACCGGAATTAGCTGTAGGCCAAGACTACCTTTGGTCGGTGTCAGTTGTCTGCGGCGATACAGGAGGTATGAAGAAAGTTACTCTTCAAGCTGCTATCAGGCGCGTAGCTGCAACACAGGAACTGAACAGGCGCTTAAAATCTGCCCGTTCTGAACGCGATCGCGCTAGAGTATACGCTCAGCAAGGATTCTGGTACGATGCCTTAAAAGCGCTCTCCAGCGCCTCTGAAGCTAAGCCGCAAGAGCAGTTGATTTCGGACGATTTTTACTCGCTTTTAGAGCAAGTCGGCTTGAATCAAGTGGTAGCGAAACAGCGGCAAAATCGACGAAGGTAGTCATCTTGCGATCGGAAAACTTCCCTGAAGAGATTTCCTGTTTTGCAACTAAAACAATAGGATTATGGTTATTTCCCGTCAAGAAGGGACTGTAGCAGCAAGTGCAGTCTCAATAATGTTGATACCGCTAATTGCTGGAAGCAACATTCTTTTCGATCGCACATTAAATAAGCTATCAATTGATTTCGACTTAAGCGCCAAAGCTTTGACGAAACCTGCAAGAGCGCTGAAAAGTATTGACTACAAACCGCCTAACCGTGGGGCTCCTTCCATTACCACAGCTGGTGGAGCGCGTCTTCGTCCTGCTACTGAGATTCAAGACGGGGGTGAGCGTACCGGTACTATACCTCCCCCCTGTTCCCAGCCCCTGGTGGTATTTTTGGTTCCGCAAAGCCATGCAGGACAAACTGTCTCCGGTCGTCCCACTTTTTTCTGGTACGTTTCCGATCCAAAAGTGAAAACAGTAGAGTTTAATTTAAAGAAAGCGGGGGCGAAAGAGTCGATATTCAGTAATGAAAGCGTCGATATTCCAGCAGCAGGGATAATTAAGCTTAAAATACCTGAAAACGTACCGGAATTGACAGAAGGGCAAGACTACGTTTGGTCAGTATCTAGCGTTTGCGTTGATAAAGGGGTAGTGAAAAAGAGGGTAGCTCTGGCTGGGATTACTCGCGTTGCTCCCACATCAGAATTGACAAAACAACTTGCTTCTGCTAAGTCAGAAAGCGATCGCGCCAAAGCCTACGCTCAGCAAGGCTACTGGTATGATGCTCTGGAGGCGCTATCGAAAGCTGCTGATGCTAAACCTGAAGACCCCTCAATTGTCGAGGATTTTTACTCGCTTCTCAAACAAGTTGGTCTAGATGGAGTGGTGGAGCAAGTCCGGCAACAATCGTAAAGATAGTGCCGATCGCCTGCTAATTGTCAAGAAATAGCTAGCTGCTTTGTTTGGCTTGCAAAAATTTTTTAAGCTGGAGCAAACTCAGAGTTTGTCCCAAACTTAGGGGTAGAAGAGACACCCCTTCTAGACGAGATTGCACCCAACCCTCTCCCCAGCACCATTCGTGAAAACCGTCAATACCCTGACTCAATAAAAAGCGCAGACAGTTGGATGCTGCCACATCAACTCGGTGTTGAATGGGTATCGGGCCTACTTGGCTGGTGAATATCAAGCCACGAGACAACTGTTCCGGTAATCCAGAGGATAAGTTTAGAGGCCACAGCCATTGTTGCAGCTGGCTCGGTTGCAGTAGACTGTCCCGGATGGCTGTTTCTTCAGCTTCTATCTCGATTCGCAGATTGCTTTTTTGAAATGTACCCAGCATCTTTAAAATTGCCTGTAGCGAGTTTGGCTTTGAGGGGCTCTACTTGTAGTTACCCGGCATTTGAGGCGGCAATATTTAAGGCCGTACCAAAAGCCTCACTTTAAAGTATGGCAAAACTTGACAGTTTCTGGCCAAATGCCTGCGGATGGCCAGCTGCTCGATCGGCAACTTAAAATAGGAGATGTGAAGAAATGTAAGGATTTTTCATGGCCGACCA
>NZ_JACJUP010000385.1:0-5357 GCF_014748295.1 Planktothrix sp. FACHB-1355
GTCAACTAGCTTTAGTCAATACCATCTGAAACATTAGCAGTGTGGGTTAGGCCCACAATTTTATAATGTTAGGGGTGCGTTACACTATGGTTAACGCACCCTACTTATGCCAAAGCAAAATGGTTCAGGCACGATCGACTACCACACAAGTTACCCCATTTAGGAAAAAACTTGGCGAACCTTTAAGTAAAAAGAACATTACTGTTTTACAAATAAATCTCGGTAAACGCTGCAATCTTGCCTGCGCTCATTGCCATGTGGAAGCTGGGCCAAAACGCACTGAAGAACTTTCTCCAGAAGTTTGCGATCGACTAATTGAACTTATCTATAAATTCCCCCAAATTAAGATAGTTGACCTGACTGGCGGCGCACCCGAAATGCTTTACGGCTTTAAGCCACTGGCAGAAGCAGCGCGTCACGCAGGCAAACAAGTGATTGTGCGATCGAACCTGACGATTTATTTTGAAGAAGGTTTTCAAGATATTCCTGAATATTGTGCAAAACTGCAACTGAGAATAGTTGCTTCCTTACCGTGCTACCTGCAAGATAATGTCGATAAAATGCGGGGAAACGGTGTTTACGATGCCTCAATTCGCGCTCTCCAATTGCTTAACAAGCTAGGCTACGCTAAAAAAGATAATTTAATTCTTGACTTAGTATACAATCCTCAAGTACCCAGGACAGAAAATTTTTCTCTACCTCCAAATCAGATTAACCTTGAGCAAGATTATAAAAAGTTTTTGTTAGATAAATTTAAAATTAATTTTAACAACTTGTTCACTATTACTAACTTACCGATCGGACGGACAAAGCTGCATCTACAACGCCAAAAACTTTACGCTCCCTATCTGCAATTTTTGGAATCGAATTTTAATCCCAGCACGCTCGAAAATCTCATGTGCAGGGATGAGCTTTCTATCGATCATCTGGGAAATGTTTATGATTGCGACTTTAACCAGATGGAAAATATCCCAGCTAAAACACGGTATGGGGAACCTTTAACCGTTGCTAATTTACTAGCAGCGGGCAGTTTGGATTTGATTGACGAAGTGCAAACAGCCGCTTATTGTTATGGTTGTACGGCGGGGTGCGGTTCTAGTTGCGGTGGCGCTTTGGTTTAAAAATTTGAACTAATGAGATGACCGATGACAAATGAGCAAAAAAAGCACTCGTGGATAAAACTGGTTGTGGGGATAGTCGCGTTTATCGTGGCTGACTTTATCCTCCTCAAATATACACCAGTCGGTTCTTGGTTGATGCCAGAAAATCTACAAGCCCTCAAGCAGCAGGCAGGAGTTTTTGCACCGCTGGCATATATTGTTATTTATTTTTTGGCGACATTATTTGCTATACCGGGTACGATTTTAACGCTCTCAGCCGGGGCGCTGTTTGGGGCGATTTGGGGTGCTTTATGGACGGTGATTGGGGCGACTTTGGGGGCAACGGGTGCTTTTTTGGTGGCCCGGTTTATTGGGGGTGAGTGGGTAAAGCAGCAGTTTGAAAAGGGCGATCGCTTGCGCGAACTCAGTCAGGGTATTGAGGAAAATGAATTTTGGTTTGCCCTATCGATCCGTCTCGCCCCTATTTTTCCGTTCAATGCGGTTAATTATTTGTTAGGTTTGACGCCAATTTCCCTACCAGTCTACATCCTGGCCACAGCTATTGGAATTGTACCGGGAACCTTTGCTTATGCTTGGTTGGGCCAAGGTGGATTACAAGCGGCTACAGGTCGTCCGCCTTGGCAGCTTTTCGGTGCTTTGGCAATGTTAGCTGTGCTATCTGCTTTGCCGATCGTCCTCAAGCGTTGGAAGGCGAAGAAGAACTAAAAAAGTCAAACAAAAAGGGACTAAGTAAATATTACATAGAAAAAACACTGAAGCTTCACATAAAAATTACAGAATCTTTACATTAGATATGTAAATTTACTGTGAAGCAAGTATAAATTTTTAGTAAAGTACGTAAATTTACTAGCTTTTCGCTAATAATTATGCCATATTGCTTTGGAATTCCTGAAGAATACTTAGCAATGAATCTGTAATTTTACATAACCTTGGCGCGAGGAAAAACTGAGCTTTTTGTTTCGGTTCGCAGTTGATGGTTCATTACTACGAACCGCGAACTGCACATCATCGCAGGATTAACAAACTAAGTAGACTTCAGGAATCTTTGCATCTGCCTGGTACTAAAAAATGAAGATCTTCAAATTGTTTAGCATCACAATTATCTGTTGTATGATGCCAGGGCTCGCCTATGCCAATGAAGCTATTTCAGGCTCAGAAAGTTTGCAGGGCGACCAAAGCATTAGCAACATCGTCGATACGCGCTTTGATGAGTTAACGCGGGGGATTAATCTCACAGGTTGGTTTTCCCAAACCTCTAGCTTTAACTTCGATCGCATCACCGACAGCGATCTGGAAACCATTAAGAGTTTGGGGTTTGAACACGTTCGTGTGCCGATCGACTCCGCTTTTTTATTCGATGAAAACAACCCAGGAGTACTCAATACTAAGTATTTAAGTTATTTGGACAGCGCCCTAGATAAGATATTGGCAAAGGACTTGTCAGTAATAATAGACCTTAGTCCAGAAGATAAATTTAAGGAGCTTTTGGCTAACGATGATGCTTTTGTGAACTCTGTTAGTCAGTTCTGGAAAACTTTGGCAGGACATCTGAGTACTCGCAATCCAGAACAGGTTTTCCTAGAAACGCTCAATGAACCTGCCTTCAGTTACTTTCTCAGTAACAATCCCAATATTAATCCTGTAGAGCGTTGGAATGAAGTGCAGGGAAAGCTGCTAGCTGCGATGCGCGAAGGCGCACCGAATCATACTTTGATTGCGAAGGGATTCGATTGGGACAGTATAGACGGTCTCAAGGCGCTGACTCCTGTTGAAGATCCAAATGTAGTTTATAACTTTCACTTTTATGAGCCGATGGTTTTCACGCATCAGGGCGCAGATTGGATGGATGAAGCATTTTTATATCTCCACGATCTCCCTTATCCCTACAATCAAGAGGACTGCGCGGCGCTTATCCCCACAATAATTGACGAAACTGCTAGAGAATGGGCGCAATCTTATTGCGATCGAAAGTGGGATGCCGCCAAAATAGAAGCGCGGATTGGAGAAGCTGCTGCTTGGGCCCAAGAAAACAACGTGCGGATAACCGCGAATGAGTTTGGCGTTTACCGTTCTTCTGTGGCTGAGGACGATCGCGTTGCTTGGATTCACGACACCCGCGTTGCCCTGGAAAAGTACGATATTGGATGGGCTATGTGGGAGTACGCAGGGGGTTTCGGTTTGACGGAGAAGAATGAGGAAGGTGTACGTATTCCTAACGAGAATGTTGTGGCAGCTCTCGGTTTGTATGTTGAGGATGATGAGGATGACGATCCGCCTCGGAGAATTCCAGAACCAAGGGCGATCGCTGGTTTTGTCCTCCTAACGTTGCTCTTAACGCGAGTAAAGCGCGTTGCCATAGGGGCGTCGGGGCTAGGGGCTAGAGGCTAGGGGCTAGGGGAAGAGTGGGGAGTGGAAGAATTAATCTCTTCCCTATTCCCAATCCCAATCCCTCTCCCCTAGCCCCGACGCCCTCAAAGAAAGAATTGTAAAGTTTTGTAAACCAGGTTTGACAAAAAGGGGAAAGAACTGCACAATGGAAAACGTGCCCAAAAAGGGACTGTAGTTCAATCGGTTAGAGCACCGCCCTGTCACGGCGGAAGTTGCGGGTTCGAGCCCCGTCAGTCCCGTAGAAAGTGCTAAGTTGTGAATGCTGAATTCACCAGTGAAAAGACTAGAATTCTAGCATCGGCTTTAGCGATCGACAAGTAAAAAGTAACAAGTGACAAGTAACTGTGACAGTTAGAGTTCGGATAGCACCCAGTCCTACGGGAAATCTACATATCGGTACGGCCAGAACGGCTGTATTTAATTGGCTGTTTGCCCGTCATCAAGGCGGGCAGTTTATCTTGCGAATTGAAGACACGGATTTAGAACGCTCTCGTCCGGAGTACACCCAAAACATTCTTGACGGTCTGACTTGGCTGGGACTGAACTGGGATGAAGGGCCATTTTTCCAAACCCAGCGTTTCGACCTGTATAAGCAAGCGATTCAAACGCTACTGGATAAAGGTTTGGCCTATCGTTGCTACACCAGCGAAGCGGAACTGGAAGAAATGCGAGCAGCTCAGATAGCGAGAAAGGAGGCTCCCCGCTACGATAAACGACATCGCAATCTGACGCCAGAGCAGCAGGCAGCTTTTGAAGCCGAAGGGCGACGTCCGGTGATTCGCTTCAAAATCGATGACGATCGCGAGATTTCTTGGCACGATATGGTACGGGGTAAGATCGCCTGGAAAAGCAGCGATCTGGGTGGTGATATCGTAATTGCCCGTGCTTCGGAAACGGAACCCTTCGGTCAGCCACTGTACAATTTGGCAGTGGTGTTGGATGACATTGATATGAAAATTACTCATGTCATCCGGGGTGAAGACCATATCGCCAACACCGCCAAACAAATTCTGCTCTACGAAGCTTTTGGCGCAGCAGTGCCGCACTTTGCCCACACTCCTTTAATTTTGAACAAAAAGGGAGAAAAACTTTCTAAACGTAAGGGTGTGACTTCCATCTTCGACTTTAAGAAGTTGGGCTACACTCCGGAAGCGATGGTCAATTACATGACTTTGCTGGGTTGGTCGCCGCCAGACTCAACGAAGGAAATTTTTACTTTGGCTGAAGCCGCCGAGCTGTTCAGTTTCGATCGCGTTAATAAGGCGGGGGCAAAGTTTGACTGGGCGAAGCTGGATTGGATTAACACTCAGTACCTGCACGCGATACCAGTACCCCAGCTAACGGATGTGCTGATTCCTTACTGGCAAGCAGCTGGCTATCAATTCGATCCGGTGAGCGATCGCGCTTGGTTAGAGCAAATTACGGCTTTGATCGGCCCTAGCTTAGTGCGTTTGCCAGTGAGCGATCGCGCTTGGCTACAAGAAATTATGACTGCGATCGGCCCGGATTTGGCAGCTGCACCGGATGCGATCGAAATGACTCGATATTTCTTTACCGCCAATGTAGAATTTACGGAAGAAGGAAAAGCGCAGTTACAGCAGGAAGCCGCCAAAACCGCACTCAAAGCAATACTTGATGCGCTCGATCGCCATCAACCGCTAACAGAAGCAGGCACACAAGAAATTATCAAACAAGTCACCAAAGAACAAAATCTGAAAAAAGGATTAGTAATGCGAAGTCTCCGAGCTGCTCTCACCGGCGACGTGCATGGCCCCGATTTGATTCAATCTTGGCTGCTGCTGCATCAGCGGAGAGTCGATCGGATTCGCTTACAGTCAGCGGTGTAAA
>NZ_JACJUP010000386.1:0-5394 GCF_014748295.1 Planktothrix sp. FACHB-1355
AAACGCAGCGCACCGACAATTAAATATACGATCGCCATGCCTCAGCCAAGTTCTCACCTGTTTGAGGTGACGTTGGCTGTGGCAGGTTTGGCCGGATCGGTTTTGGATTTGAAACTACCGGTTTGGACTCCTGGTTCTTACTTGGTGCGCGAGTATGCCAAGCATTTACAAGATTTTTCTGCTTATACAGAGGAGAGTATTTTATCTTGGCGTAAGCTCGGCAAAAATCATTGGCAAATAGATACAAATGGTGCTTCTCAGATAGAAGTTTTTTATCGGGTGTTTGCCAATGACCTGTCAGTACGGACTAATCATTTAGATGGCAGTCACGGTTATTTTAACCCGGCGGCGTTATGTTTTTACATTCCTGGATGGGAACGGGAAAAAATCCGCATCCAAATTCTGCCACCTTTTAAAGAATGGCGCATAGCAACACCTTTGCCGCCAGTTGCAGATGAAGTAAATACTTTCGAGGCGGATGATTTTGATACTTTGGTGGATAGTCCGTTTGAAATAGGTAATCACCAGTTATATGAGTTTGAGGTGTTGGGTAAGCCCCACGAGTTAGCAATTTGGGGAGAGGGAAATGCCCAGCCAAATCGGATAATTCCGGATATCCAGAAAATCATTGAGATAGAAGCCCAAATGTTTGGGGGACTTCCCTACGATCGCTATGTGTTTCTGCTACATCTGGCTTCTCAAAATGCAGGTGGTTTGGAACATAAGAATTCCTGCACGTTAAATTACGCTCGCTTCGGTTTTCGGGTTAAGGATAAGTACGATCGCTTTATGCAGTTGGTGGCGCATGAGTTTTTCCACCTGTGGAATGTGAAGCGGATTCGCCCGAAAGCACTGGAAAAGTTTGATTACGATGGTGAAAATTATACCCCTTCCTTGTGGTTTAGCGAAGGGACGACAAGTTACTACGATTTGCTGATTCCCCTGCGGGCAGGCATTTACGATGCTAAGTCGTTTTTGCATAATTTGAGTAAGGAAATTACGCGGTTGCAAACTATACCTGGGCGAAAGGTGCAGCCGGCCAGCGAGTCGAGTTTTGATGCCTGGATTAAGCTGTACCGACGGGATGCCAATAGCGATAATTCTCAGATTTCTTATTATCTGAAGGGAGAATTGGTGTCGCTGTTGCTGGATTTGCTGATTCGATCGCGACATCAAAATCAACGATCGCTCGATGATGTGATGCGGCAAATGTGGGAACAGTTCGGTAAAGAAGAAATCGGCTTTAGTCCAGAACAGTTGCAGGAAGCGATCGAGTCTGTCGCTGGAACGAATTTGAGCGACTTTTTTGCCCGCTACGTTGATGGTACGGATGAACTGCCGTTTGACGATTATCTTGAACTTTTTGGTTTGCAATTGCTACCTGACTCGGAAGAGGAACAAGCACCATTTATAGGCTTGACAGCTAAGTCACAAAATGGTAAAGAAGCTATCAATTTTGTGGAAATCGGTTCGCCAGCACAAATCGCGGGTGTAGATGCTGGCGATGAGTTGCTGGCAATAAACGGGATACGGGTGACGGCGGATAAATTGAGCGATCGTCTCAAGGATTATCAATCAGGCGATACCATTCAAGTAACTGTTTTCCATCAAGACGAATTGCGGACTTTGCCAGTGACCCTAGCAGCGCCAAAACCGAATTCTTACAAGGTTGTTGCGCTTGGTAACCCTTCCTCAGCGCAAAAAGAAAACTTTGCTGGCTGGTTGGGAGTGCCAATATCAACCATTTCGTAGTATTTGTAGGGTGGGCATTGCCCACCTTATTTTCGACGATAAAAACGAGCGAGTTTTTGTGGGGAAATGCCGAGAAAATAAGCGATAATGATGATTTGGTTGATCGAGGTAGTTTTCAACACTCCCAGTTTCTGCCAGCGACGACCTGATGTGATGACTGGAACTGGTGCGATCGCAATTTTTCCGACTTTATTTACATTGCGGATAAAAACAAAATCTTCCATGATTGGCAGTTCTGGAAAACCGCCAATATCGCGAAATACATCGGCTTTGATAAAGATAGCTTGGTCGCCATAGGGTAGGGAAAAAATGTGCGATCGCCAATTTACCATCTTTTCGACTAACCGAATTCCTCGTATTTGAGCATCAATTTTTAATTCAAACGCACCAGCAATGGGATTTTGGATTTGTTTTTTTGGTTCTAAAGTTTGACGAATGATGCTGTCGAAACCTTCAGGTAAAATGGTATCGGCGTGTAAAAAGAGCAAGATATTTCCGCTAGCAACTGCTGCGCCTGCGTTCATTTGAAAAGCGCGTCCGGGAGGAGAAGATAAAACTTTCACACCCAATGATTTAGCGATAGCAACAGTTTCATCTTGACTGCCACCATCAACAACAATCACTTCCACATTTGTAGCGTTTTGAGCTAATAACACAGATTTAGTAATATTTTGTGCTTCATTTAATACAGGAATAATAATTGAAATTTTGTGCGTTTGCATCAAATTGACAAATAACTAATCAAAAATCTAAAATCTAAAATTGAGAGGTCTTCCGGTCGATCGACATCAGAAAGCTCAGTCAAATACGCAGCTGCCAAATTAAGTTTACCAGCAATTTCTACAGTTTGTCGAAAAACCTCAGATGTACTCCAGCTAATGTCTGTGAATAGTTGGGGAATAAAATGACGCAATCCAATTAAATAATAACCGCCATCGGTAGCTGGGCCAAGTACTAAATCGTGCTGCTGAAGTGCTTGAAATGCTTGTGCGAGAATTTCATAATTAAGCGCCGGACAATCAGACCCGATGATAATAACATTATCTATATTATTACTAAATGCGGTTTGAAATGCGGACGCCATGCGGAAACCGATATTGCCTTCTGCTTGTTGGCGATATGTCATCTCATTTCCTAACCATTCTTGCATTAATGGGAAATTCCCACCTGTAAAATGCACTTCTAGAGAGAGGGAATGGAAAGATTGTAGTTGTTTTGCTTGCGCGATCGCATTTTCCGTCATTTGGCGATGCAGGTTAGCTGCACCTTCTGCACCAAGAACCGGAATAAGTCGCGTTTTGGCTTTTCCCGGTTCTGGATAGCGCGTGAAAAGGATGAGGCATTCTTTCATTGCAGATTTCAGATGGCAGATTTTAAATTTAATCAAATTATTTTAAATTTGCCATCTAAAATTTGCAATCTGAAATTCTTCATTAACTCATTTCTAACATCCGCTGAATCGGTCGCAAAGCTGCCAATCGGGTTTCTTCAGGCAAACTAATTTCTGGGGTGCGATTTTCCATCGCCAAATACAGCTTTTCCAAAGTATTTAACCGCATGAACGGACATTCGTTACAGGCACAATTATTTGTTGGTGGCGCGGGAATGAAACGTTTTTTCGGTTCCATTTTCTGCATTTGGTGAATAATTCCCGGTTCCGTAGCGACAATAAAAGCTTGACTGGAACTAGCTTGAGAATACTTCAACAAAGCAGAAGTAGAACCGATGTAGTTAGCGTGGCGCAATACCGGCGGTTCGCATTCCGGGTGTGCGATTACTTCCGCTTCCGGGTGGGCAATTTTCAACTGAACTATCTTCTTTTCTGAGAAGTTTTCATGTACAATACAAGCTCCTTGCCATAATACCATATCTCGTCCAGTTTGCTGCATCACGTAGCGACCGAGATTGCGATCGGGCCCAAAAATAATCGGTTGGTCTTTGGGAATTTGATTTACTATCTTGACGGCGTTGGAACTTGTGCAGATAATATCGCTCATTGCCTTAATCGCGGCAGAGCAGTTGATATAAGAAATTACGAGATGTCCTGGGTGTGCGGCTTTGAAGGCAGCAAAGTCATCGGGGGGACAGCTATCTGCCAAAGAGCAACCGGCGGTTAAATCTGGTAAAAGTACCAATTTATCGGGGTTGAGAATTTTGGCGGTTTCTGCCATAAAGTGAACGCCTGCAAAGACGATCGCATCGGCATTGGTGCTGGCCGCTAGGCGAGATAGCTCCAGGGAATCACCGATATAATCCGCTACATCTTGTATATCCGGGTCTTGGTAATAGTGAGCGAGAATAACGGCGTTTAGCTTTTTTTTCAAGGCTTGAATAGCCTCAAACAAATCGTCGGGTGTTTTTGGGGCAGTGGTTATCGGGGGTCGTGTAGTAATAAGCACAGCAATTCTTAGTTTGGGAGTAGGGAAAACATGGCCGGGATTCTTTCCATAATTATAGTTGATTTTACTAAAAATTAATGGTGATAGTATCGGTAAAAATTACGGAAATATCCGCTATGTCTGGAGTTTGCTGCAAAAATAGGCGATGCTTGCCTATCCTGGAAAAAGATTGTAGGAAAAAGCAGGCATGGGGACTCAGGGCAATCAAAATCAATCCATCAAAATAGCAGTGGTCGGAGATGTTCACAACCAATGGGAAACGGAGGATGGAGAAGCTTTACATCGCTTGGCTGTAGATTTAGTGCTGTTTGTCGGGGATTTTGGCAACGAATCGGTGGATGTCGTAGAGGCGATCGCATCTCTCGACCTTCCCAAAGCAGCCATTTTGGGCAACCACGATGCCTGGTACACCGCCTCCGAGTGGGGACGCAGGCGCTGTCCTTACAATCGCCGGGAGGAAGACTGGGTGCAGGATCAGCTCGATCTGCTGGGTGAAACTCATGTAGGTTACGGCAAATTGGACTTTCCAGAGTTGAATTTAACTGTGGTGGGGAGTCGTCCGTTTAGTTGGGGTGGAGATACTTGGAAAAATGCCGATTTCTACAAAGAGCGGTATAATGTGACCGGTTTTCACGAGTCTACCAGCCGGATTGTGCAAGCGGCAAGCAACGCCGCTTATGATACAATTATCTTTCTCGGTCACAATGGCCCTTTTGGGTTAGGCGGGCGTCCGGAAGATCCCTGCGGTAAAGATTGGGAAACTGTGGGAGGAGATTTCGGAGATCCGGACTTTGCCAAAGCGATCGCCAAAACCAAGCAACTCGGCAAAACAATTCCTCTGGTAACATTTGGGCATATGCACCATCATCTGCGTCACACCCGCGAAGTGCTGCGTACCCCAGTTGTTGTCAGTCCGGATGGGACAGTGTATTTGAATTCAGCCAGCGTACCTCGGATTGTGGATAATGGGAGCGATCGGCTGCGTAACTTCTCCCTGGTATCCCTGCAAGACGGTGTTGTCTCGCAAGCTTCCCTAGTTTGGGTTGGCAAAGACTATACTGTTGTCTCCGAAGAAATTTTTTATCGGCGTTGTGAGTCAATGGTGCAATCTGCCTATAGTCAGTTGCGATAACTACAGGTAGAATAAGAAATGCACCTGGAGAGGTGGCAGAGTGGTCGAATGCGCTCGACTTGAAATCGAGTGTGGCAGTGATGTCACCGTGGGTTCAAATCCCACCCTCTC
>NZ_JACJUP010000387.1:0-5314 GCF_014748295.1 Planktothrix sp. FACHB-1355
ATCCAGTATAGACTTCACAATTACAGCAATGCGCCTAGTTATTTTATGTTGCTGGGGATCGATAGCAGCGGTGCCGCGATCGCTTTAATCCCTCCACAATCTTCTCCCAATCTCGATGGCTCTCCAACTAACCCTCTACAGCAGCAGGCGATCGGTCAGGGCGAGACTATCATCTTACCAGATATTTCCAGTCCTTTTAAATGGATTGTCCAAGGCCCAGCAGGACTGGTAGAAATGCAAATGGTTTTGAGTCGATCGCCTCTCGATCTAACTCTTGCTACTCTGGAAAATACGCAGCATCCCAGAGGAGAATTTCAACGCCTCGGCGTGTTGCTCAGTCCCTTGGAAGTGGCGCGAGCAGTTCTGCAAGATTTGCACAAAGCCAGTCTTCCTGCTGCCGACATTATGGCGGCATCTCCGGATAACTTCGCCTTGGATGTAAATGCCTGGGCAACTCTCAGTTTTATTTACCAGATAGTTTGAGTCAATTCAAATCGGATTTGAGATTTTTTATTCAACAGGACTTATGCAGAAATTCGAGTTCTTAACGTAATCAGGTTATTTCAGCTTGAGAGGGAGAATGAGAAATCAGGTTTCTTCAGCGCTTGCGAATAAATCCTGTTCGATCTAAAATCTCAAATCTCAAATATGAAATTTCAACTCGATCGTAACAGCAACAGATGAAATTTAGTTAGGATATTCTTAATTATTTTTGACTTTTTTAACTCCGATCCTCTCGCAATTATATGAAGCTTAAATTTTGGCTTGCCTGCGCTATTGTCTCTGTCAATATCAACATTGCTGCTGTCGCTGTCGATCGACAAAATACCATGCCGGCATTATTGGCACAAGCCAAGGGAGCGCCTGCAATTTCTCCGACTGAGCGGCAGGAACTGCAACAACTGCGGTTAGAGAAGGAAATACGCGATCGCGTTCAGGCGGAAGTCGATCGTGCCTTTAGCCGCTTGACAACTTCGATGGATCTATTGCTATTTGCGATCGCCCTGTTTCCTGTTGTGACCGCTCTTGCTGTTTGGCTTCTCCGCCGCAGCTCGATCGACCAAATAGTTTCTGAAACCAGAGCGCAATTGCAGAAAGAAGCCCAAAAACAACTAACAGCAGAGATAGCCGATGAATTTTCCAAACAAAGCGCGATTTTTACACAAGAAATCGAAAATTTAGAAGCTAAACTTATAGCTTACATAACCAGTCAAACTGGAGCGATATATTTTAAAGAACAGGAAGATGTACCTATCCACGCAACGGCAAATTTGCCAGTTGAAACAGAATTCAACGTGCCAAATATTGCCGCAGCAATTGAAATAGAAGCAGACAATAGCGAAGCACAAGAGCGAATGCCAGCGCAGATTTCAAATGAGCAATTTGAATCGGGAGAACAAGTTGAAGATTCTTTATCTGTTACGACCCAGGAAGTATTAAATGCCAACGATTATTTAGAGCGAGGTAACGAACATTTTGCTGCCGGTCGCTACGTAGAAGCAAATAACAGCTATAACCAAGCTGTGAAACTCGATCGCGACTTGCCGTCAGCTCGGTATCAAAATGCTAGAGCTTATGCTATGCGAGGCAGTATAAATGCAGCGGTTGGCAACTTGCAATGGGCAATTGATGTGGAGCCGACTTATAAGGAAATGGCTAAAAGTGACTCGGCTTTTGATGAAATTCGCGAAAGTGAGCAGTTTCATAAAGTAATTGAGGAATAGCTCCCCAACCACAGGTTGTAGTTTGAGGAGCTATACTGGGATTGGTGAAATTGAGGAAGGGCAATGAATGCAAAATTGATTGCGATCGCCACAAGTAGCACCCTGATGATAGCTAACACCAGTACTGCCTTAGCCGAACAACCCTACAAAACTAGCGGTAACCAAGTTGTCGTCACACAACTGCAACCTCGACAGACTTATTTGGTTCAGACAACCGATACTAGCGGTAAGGAGGATTCCATCTATGTGACTACTAATGAGTGCGGTTACGTCATGATAAATAATGGAGGTAACTATCAACGTCTCACTATTAATAACGAAACCATCAGACCCTTTGCTCTCGCAAGCAAACCTTACCCATCCTGCAATCCCAGACTAAATCCCAGGAATTCTAATACACAACAACAACAATCGTCGGATAGATAAACCTGTTCATAAATATTTTTGCAACAACAATCCCAACTTTTCTTTTGTAGCAGTAGGAACCTTATCCAGGGGGGTAACAATCGCGTATTTCAAGGCTGAGTGAGCTTCTGATGGGGGAGGATTTTCTGCCAAACGCCGCACCGTTTCTTGAATGGCTTTTTGAGCATTCACGCCATTGCGTTGCAGATTGGCAATCACCATTTCTACAGTCACACTATCATGAGCTGGATGCCAGCAATCGTAATCGGTAACTAAAGCTAAAGTTGCATAGGCGATTTCTGCTTCCCTAGCTAATTTCGCCTCTGGCAAATTCGTCATCCCGATTACAGTCGCACCCCAACTGCGGTAGAGACGGGACTCTGCTTTAGTGGAAAAAGCTGGCCCTTCCATACAAACATACGTACCGCCACGGTAGAGGGTCAGATCCGGTAGCTTTAGGCTAGCAACGGCATCCGTTATAACGGCAGCTAAATTTTTACATACTGGGTCGCCAAAAGCAATGTGGGCTACAATTCCTTCCCCGAAAAAGGTGGAAACTCTATTTCTAGTGCGATCGATAAATTGATCCGGCACTACCATATCTAGAGGTTTAACCTCCTCCTTGAGAGAACCGACAGCTGAGGCCGAGATTAAATACTCGACCCCCAGCTGCTTCATTGCATAGATATTAGCCCGGAATGGCAGTTCTGACGGTAAAAGAGTATGATTCCGACCGTGACGTGCTAGGAAAGCAACCCGCGTCCCTTCTAGAGTTCCCAGAATTAAAGCATCGGATGGTGGCCCAAAGGGCGTATCAATTTGTACTTCTTCTACATCTTTGAGCGCGTCCATTTTGTAGAGTCCACTACCGCCGATAATTCCTATTTTTGCCTGAGCCATGCTATTTACCTTTGATTTTGTGTAATGCCAAGATATTTTAGCGATAAATAGCTACAGACATAAGACTTGGTTAGTTTGTCGGTGACCTATATCACCTGAGTAGCAGGATATTTTCACAAAAAATTCATAATTTCATCACCAAACAATGTTTGAAAGTGTCTGATATTGGGAATACTGAGGTGGGTTGGATATGTTTATTGCTTGTTTAATGATGGCAGCTAACGCTAGTTTACCCAAAGTCGCAGTAGAACAAGTCATAGAGCGGATTTTTGCCCTTCGTCAAATTAGTAGGGCTGACCAACGTCTATTGATGTCTGCTTTATTATCTAAAAATTCTCTGGGCGAAACAGAACACAAACAAATTAATCGAGTTTTTGACGCTCTGCAAAAGGGATTGCTCAGAGTGGTTGATTGAAATAGATAGTTTAACTCCATATTATCAGTAGTACCACCAAGCCAATGCAAGTCATTGGCTTGTGTTGCTTTTGATATGTGCGATCGCATTTTCACTCAAATTAGCCTTTAGCTTTTCTGTAACTTTAATAATTATTACATATAAATACTTATGTCTACCGAGCTTGGCTAAATGTATTTACCGAATTTACCTGATTTTCATTAATCAAATCAAGTGGAATTTGCCGAATATTGCATTTTTTCTAACCTAATGCACGCATCACCAAAATTGTCAACGATAAAGAGCGCATTTTTTGTAAATTTTTCGCATTTTCGAGGGGATTATTTGAAGTTAAACTAGAGGCAGAGTTTACCTCCAAAATTGATAATTTGCTCTGTTCAATCTTCTCCTTGCAATAGCCAAAAGCCACTGTAAGTCATTCCGGAATCATCAGGCTGCACTAATAAAAAGTGCAAACCTCTACTTAGGAGCAAACGTGCTTCGTACATCTGTGCAGCTGCGGAAACTTCTTCATCTTCAAAAGTCGCAACGATCCACCTGTCGTTCAGTCCGGCTTCCAATACTAAACCATTGGGCGGACCTGGTATATAGTTAAGAGAGACTGGTTTGGATTCTTGTATCCAGCGAGCTATTTGCATCGCTCGCCTTCCCCCATCAATTACCACACCGGGAACTGCAACTGTTGATGCAATTCCGAGATTTATGGGTAAGAGAAATTCTGGCATTTCTACAATTGGTACAAGTCGATCGGTAAATCTTTCTTGAATATCCCCTGCATTAAGGGTCGCAAATCGCCAGCGTTCTCCCCAAAATCTTTCTGGTAGGGGTATTGGGGGTGGTTTCTCGATTGCTAGGGGAGTATAAGGTTCGCCGCTGTAACCTTCCATACTAGGGTATTGTTCGGCTCTTTCTTGCAACCATTGCTTTAAAGTGTGAGTGCGGCGCGTTGCTTCTACCGGAATTCCCAGCTGCTTTCCACTTGCTTCCATTAAACCTAAAGACTGGGGACGAAAAACTTGTATTAACTCTGGCAGATTTTTATAAGAGCTAGCTGCGATCACTAACTGACAAACAATCCAATCGGGAGTGACTTCGGACTGAGGACAAAAGGCACTATAAGTTAAACGGCGCGATCGATCGCAAATCAGTAACTCCCACAATGCACTCCCGACTTCATCCTGCAACGGACGGCGATAAAAATCAATTTGCCAAATGCTCATTGGTGATTGATGAAAAGGTGATTGGTGAAAAGGTCACTTGATATCTCTACCAGTACCACATTTGAGGACAAAGCGATCGTTCCCCAAATAGTTTAAAACCACATTGTTGCCATCGTCGCTATCTAGAGTATCATCTCCTTGAGAGCCGAGCAAGGTATCGTTAACAATACTTCCTCGAAAATTAAGCTAGAGTTTCCGGGCCTATTCCCAGCGATCGCTGAGATATAATCAAGCAATGGTATCGGGGTCTATGCCGAGACTACGCAATCTTTCTGCCAACAAATCAGCCCGTTGTTCTGCTTGTTGACGGCGCTGTTGTTCTGACAAAGCTTGTTGTTCTGCTTGTTGACGCCCCTGCTGTTCTGACAAAGCCAGTTCCTCCGGCGTTAAGAGGCGCTGTCCTTGTCGATCGTACCAATAAAGCCACTCTCGCGTTATGCCCTGATAAGTTCCTCTTTCACAACCAATTCCCAAACTTATTTCTGCTAGCCAAATTGGATTTCCTGACTGCAATTCGTATTTGTTATTAACCAAGCGATGCACTTCCAAACGCTGCTTTTTACGGCGCAAGGGATTATAAATAACGTAGAACAATGCACCCAAACTGGCATACTCTTGCATTTTGGTGCTGTATTCTCCCCGATGAGTTT
>NZ_JACJUP010000388.1:0-5325 GCF_014748295.1 Planktothrix sp. FACHB-1355
ATAATTAAAGCGGGACGGTCATTTGTCAATATTTCGTTGTCATTTGTTTTCTTTGCGACTGACTCTTGACCTAACTGTGTCGAATTCGGCACGAAGAAACCAGTCGGCAAAGATTGTTCCACTACCGGATGTCGCCCATCAATAATCGTAATTTCTCGCCCTTCTACCATATTGGGACGACAGTAACCCTGATACACCGCTATCTCTGCCAAACCGCACAACACATCCGCAGCAGCAACAGCGCGGGAGATATTGCGAATTAATTCTGCCTGTTCCGCTACTTCTGCCCTTAAAGCTACAAAAATATCGTATTCCAGCTTATTCAAATCTTCACGCGCCGTCAGAATTCTGGCTTCTCTTTCCTTCAGTTCCGGAGTGATGTAACGTTCCTCATTCGTGAGAGTTTGTTTGCGGATATAATTTTCTGGAACTTGGTCTGCTTTGGAGCGCGAAATACTGATATAATATCCGAATGATTTGGTATAGCCAACCTTCAGGTTAGAAATGCCCGTGCGCGATTTCTCGGTTGCTTCTAGATTGGCCAGCCATTTGCGATCGTCTTCCGCACCCACCCGCATTTCATCTAATTCGCCATTTATGCCTGACCGAATCAATCCGCCTTCCTTGAGATGGAGGGGAGGAGATTCTAATATATGAGCATTAATTTGACTTGCTAACTGTTCTAATATCGGCGATACTTTCTGCAACGCTTTCAGGTAGGGAGAACGGGCATCGGCAACTAAATTAGCTAATGTCGGTAACTTTTCCAATGAAACAGCTAAAGCGACTAAATCTCTCGCATTGGCAGTACCGCACCCGGCGCGAGTACTCAACCTTTCCAAATCGTAAATTTGCCGCAGTAGTTGACGCAATTCTTGACGAAGCGAACTATTTTCTACTAATTCTTGAATAGTATCCTGTCTGGCGCGAATTCCTTTAATATCTAATAATGGTTGCACCAACCAGCGACGCAAAGCACGTCCGCCCATTGCAGTGGTAGTTCTGTCCAACGCCCACAACAAAGAACCGTGAAAGGTGTTATCTCGAACTGTGTGGGTAATTTCTAAATTGCGGCGACTTTGGTAATCGAGGATGAGATAATCTGTGTGGGTGTATGTGCGTAGCAGTTGCAGGGAAACGGGATTGCTTTTTTGGGTATCTTCTAAATATTGCAACAAACCACCCGCAGCGCGAACGGCGAGGGGGAGATGTTCGCAACCCAAACCTTCCAGAGATTTTACTTTAAATTTTTGTACCAATCGCGCTTTTGCTTCACCCAAACTAAAGGGACTTTGGGGACGAAAAGCATAACAAAATGATGGCGGCAAACACTCAGGTAAATGTGCCGATTTCTCTCCCGGACGCAACAAAGCGCCCAAATCGGGAGCGTTTGTAGGAACTAAAACTTCGGCTGGGTGCAAGCGCATCAATTCTTGCGTCAAATGCTCTAATTTTTCTGATTGAGTTGTGAGGAATTCCCCTGTAGAAATATCCGCGTAAGCTAAACCCCAATGATTGCCAGCAATGACAACTGCTGCTAAAAAGTTATTGCGCCTAGCACTCAGCATTCCTTCTTCCAACAAGGTGCCGGGTGTGAGAACTCGCGTTACTTCCCGCTTTACCAATCCTACCGCATCGGCGGAATCTTCTACTTGGTCGCAAATCACCACAGCGTAACCTTTTTCTACTAGCTGGGTGGTGTAGCGTTCCCAGGCGTGGTGCGGTACACCGGTCATCGGTACTCGACCGACTTCGCCGGCGTGTTTGCTGGTGAGGACGAGTTCTAGTTCCTGCGATACGGTGATAGCATCTTGGAAAAATGTTTCAAAGAAATCTCCCACCCGATACAGTAGCAGAGCGTGAGGATATTTATCCTTCACCTCGACGTAGTGGTGGTACATTTTGCTGAGTTTGTCTTTATCTATCAGACGACAATCAGCGTTGGGGATGTCGGCTCGATCGAATTTAGCACCTTTGGCGTTGGTAGGGGTAGATGCGGAATAACTCATGGATGCGCTGGCGATCGCGTGAACCTTTATTGACTTTACCGCAAGGGGTGAACTTTTAGAGCGATTCTTCCGCAACAGTTACAGCCCGGGTATCAGTTGGCAGTTTTATGCCCATCTCATTATTATATGTGTAACCGGGCACATCCCATACTTTTTTGGCGATCGCACTTCTTTCTATGGCTCGAACCCTGCTTCACCAGGTATAAAAGATGACCCAGAGCAATTTATTGCTATTGGATATCTGGGTAATACTCTTTTTTCAGTCATTTACTCACTTATTGGAAAAGCACGAAAAGGGAAAGAGAAATTTATGAACAATATTTCTATTGAAGAACTCGAACAAAAAATTGAGGCAGGAGAAGAAGTAATCGATCGATATTTTGATGCCACGACAACAAGAGTTGGAACACGCCGCCAAATGAGTTCGCGAAGACGACAGGATTTAGTGACAACAAACCTAGAAATTCCCACCCCTATGCTCAACGAATTCGACCAAATGGCTAACGAACTCAAAATTAGTCGTGAAGCTGTGATTAAAATGATGCTAAGACGCGCTCTCGATGAACACTATCTTGCCAAGAAATCGCTGTTATAGCAAATTCCTGTAATAGAATCGCGAGAACCAGTTTGAGCTTGTGGCTGCCTTGCAACTGAAGCAAAAACAGAGTAATTCCTTTAATAGCTTATTTCTTTGCAATCCAATCGGAATCTTTGATAACATGACGCTGAATGAAATCCGTGAATTGTGTGAAATGTAGAGTTTTGGAGTTGCAGGACAATCTCTATGAGTTTTTACCCGGAACTCGATCGTCTAAATCTTGAAGAACTGATCGATCGCTTTAGGCAAAATCCTCCTGAAGGTGAGGAATATGCAGTTGTTTACTACCAAGAATTAGCCAGTATAATCGCAGTTAAAGGCAAAGCTGGTATTGATTTTTTACTCAGGCAAACTAAAGAAACATATCCGCCAAGGTGGCAAGCTATTTTGTTCGCGCTTTCCCAATCGCCATTAGACTATCCTAGTGTTCGGAATTTACTGTTTTCCTATCTCGAAAATGAACAGCCGATGATTGTTGCCGAAGCAATTGATAGTCTATGTAGAATAGAGGAAAAAGATGCTGTAGATCGAGTCCTAACTTTGTTTAAGCATCCATCTCCTTACGTTAGAGGTAGTGTGCTGCGCTATATAACACGCTTATATCCAGATAAGGCGTTACCTTTACTAATAGAAGCATTTAAAGACCAAGATTTCATAGTACGAGAAAATGCAGCAGATGAGGTGGGTGAGCTAGGTGCAGTGGAAGCGATTCCTTACTTACGTCGAATTTTAGAAGATGTTAACCCTGATGTTAGGCAGGCTGCTCAAACTGCGATCGCTATGCTAGAGTCGATCGCATAAATTCCCTCGTCTCAAACTATCACCTTGCATTTCTCGATAAAATCGAGTAAAATTCTTTGATGCGGAGAACCTAAAGGTCGCACTTCTCCTGCTTTTTCCGAATAACGTTCCCCTTGTCTAATTTCCTCTGGCGTCATCAATCCCATATCCCAACCTTCTCCCAAAACTAAATCTTCCAATTCCACGGTAAGCGGTGCGTAAAAAACGTGCCGCAAAACTTTGCTATCGCGGTAATGAGCAAAAAATGATACCGTGGATGGTGCGTAGCCAATTTCTTCCAGCAGTTCTCGCTTTACCGCGTCTTCTGGATCTTCCTCTGGCTCGATATGCCCGCCAAAAAACGCCCAGTGACCGGGATATACTATATTGGGGATGTTATCGCGCAATTGCATGAGAAATTGGTTATCCCGATATAGAATTGCGATCGCCACTTGCGCTAATTCCTTACTCATCACTCTTCCTTTTTTCTTCTCTCTTCTTCCCGACGCCCTAGCCCCTAACCCCTAACCCCTAGCTATATCATAAACGTTGTTGTTCTTTGATATAAATTTCGCCCAATTCCTGCCCAGCCAAAGGTATACTTTTATACTGAACTTTACCTTCGATCGTAATTTCCTGATTTTGTGCTGGGAATTTGTCTTTAGTAATCACGTAAACAGTACCAGTTGAGTCTTCCACTTCGTAAGCTCGCGTTCCCAAAAAAGGAACTTGCTTAATTACCCTACCCCTAATATAAACAGTAGACTTTTTATCTCGCTGCTTTTCCAAATCTTTGATTTTAGTAACGGGAACATTTGGTGTCCAAAAGAAACCGATTAAAGTAGCGAATACTCCTCCCAGCAACATAGCGATCGCGCCTAATTTCAATATTTCAATTTTGCCTGGTTTCATGATAGTTTTCCTTCAGCGATGTACTTGGCGGAAAAAATGAAAATTCACGTCAGTAATGGTAGATGTGGCATAGAGAAAAATAACAACTTGGCGGAGTGGGGGGAATGGGAGAGTGGGAGAATGGGAGAATGGGAGAAAATTCATAATTTTTTCCTTTTTTCCTCTTCCCCTAGCCCCTTTTACCTAGCCCCGACGCTTTTGATTTTTGACGGCACAGTTTCGATCGTCATTCGGGAATTTTTACCGCTGTAAGACATCAAAAGGTTAACTAAATCTGCGAAAATGGTAGAGCGAATTGCCTTCAGACACGAACGCCTCTTAAACATTGATGGACGCCCAAATTGCCCAATTACTAGATGGTAAAGCCCTTGCACAAAAGATTCAAACTGAATTGCAACAACGCATTCACGAGTTGCAAGGTAAAATAGGTAGATCGCCCGGTTTAGCAGTGCTAATGGTTGGCGATAACCCAGCCAGTGCCGCCTATGTGCGGAACAAAGAGCGAGCTTGCGAAAAAGTGGGAATTGCCTCGTTTGGGCAGCATTTCCCATCAGAAACTACCCAAACAGAACTTGAACAGGTCATTCATTCACTGAATCGAGATGAGCGGGTTGATGGCATTTTAGTACAACTGCCGCTACCTGACCACCTCGACGCGGTAGCTTTGCTGCACCAAATCGATCCCAATAAAGATGCGGACGGACTGCACGCGGTTAACTTGGGGCGCTTGGTGCGCGGGGAATCGGGACTGCGAAGTTGCACGCCTGCTGGAGTGATGCGCCTTTTGGCAGAATATCAGATTAACCTCAAAGGCAAACAAGCAGTTGTTGTGGGACGCAGTATTTTAGTAGGCAAGCCGATGGCATTGATGTTGCTGGAAGCCGATGCTACAGTGACGATCGCCCATTCTCGCACTCACGACTTAGCCGCAATTACCCGCAATGCCGATATTTTGATTGCCGCCGTTGGGCGATCGAATTTGATCGCAGGTGATATGGTGAAGCCAGGAGCCGTAGTTGTCGATGT
>NZ_JACJUP010000389.1:0-5303 GCF_014748295.1 Planktothrix sp. FACHB-1355
AGCTATGGCAGTAGCTTTACATGAGTCTATGTGATTAAAATTGCTTGTCGCTGCTGCTAATGATTCAAAAATTTCCACTACGCTATCCATTACTCGCTGAAAACGTTCACTATCTTGGATTTCTCCTAAAGATGGAGTAATCCAGATATCAAATTCTTTCAGTTGGGTTTGTAAATCTAGCGCGATTGTAGGTACTTTCATGGCCGAATACATTAAAGGTTGAGACAGGGAAATCGATTGGTCTTTCTGAAAAATAGAAAGATGCTTTTGAGAACTACAAATATAATCCAATGTAGCTTTAGCAAATAGTTTTGATATCGGAGGAGGTACAGCATTACCAACTAGGCGATATCCACTGACGAGATCTAGCTGAGAACCATCATCAGTAAAAATAAAATTGTCTGGAAAACCCTGGAGACGGGCACACTCTCGTAATGAAAATGGTCTATTTTTGAGGGGGTGCAGGAAATAACGCGGATTATAAAAGTTAGTAAGAATAGTGGGTGACGGTTCATTCCAAAACGGTCTTTTAAATAAACCTGAACAGAACATTGCTCCTTTTAAATCATACTTGTTGTCTTTTTGCTTCAAATAACCTTTAGAAATTAGGGACTTTAATTCTAATTCAATATCAGTAATTTGCGAAAGCGTTTCAATTTCTTTAGCGGGTATAGGATTTCCATTAGGTATATTCCCGTACTTTTTATGACGGCGATGCTTTCCTATATTTTCAAGAATAATACGCTCTCTTTCAGTAACTTCTCCAAAAAATTCTGGTATTTCCCAAGTATATACAGATGTAGAAGCGTGCCTAACATTACAAAGCTTTTGTCCTTGCTTTATACTTTTAAATATAAATTTATAGGTTTCCGGCCAGTTATTAACAACTTTATGATCTGGGATTTCACGATCAAGCTCAAGTAAATCTGAAATGACATCTTTAATTGTCAAAACTGGTTTTAAATTATTAGAACTAATTTCGTTAAAATTTAACCCATGTAATAACTTGTATTCTCCATTCCTTGCTTTAATCTCATAAGTAGGAGATGGAAAATGAAATGTATTCTCTGCTTCTTCTGGAACACCAATGAAGAAAGTTCTTCTTCTGTGCTGTGCAACTCCAAACCATACAGCATCTAGAGTACGATATTCGACTCTATACCCAATCTGTTTAAAGTCTTCTATAATACGTTTTAGGTAATTCCCTTTAAAATTTTGATTAATTCCATCTACATTTTCTGCAATAAAAATTGCAGGTCGCAATTTATTAACTGCTTCCCACATCTGAGTATACAGTGTATTTCTTTTGTCATTCTCATTTTTGGGCCCCGCTTTAGAGAAACCTTGACATGGAAAACCACCTAAAACTACATCGCAGTGTCCTAACTGCTTAATATCTTTATGGAAATCGCTAGATGTAACATCTTGCAGGAATACATTTTGATCTACATTTCTTGAGTAACAATCAACCGCAGCAGGATCAATATCGCAAGCATATATTAGCTCAAATCCAAGCTCCTTAAAGCCAATATCTAAGCCTCCACAACCGCTAAATAGACTTACAACACTAAGCATCGCTTGACCAATAATCCTTTAATTATCCTAAATCAATCGTAATCAGTTTAAATTCGTTCAGTTTATTTCGCAATTTAAAGCGATGCAAAGCAGGAAAATTATTGGCAGCGAATATTTGTTCTGTATCTATTATGTAAATAACTGACGTTCAATCTTTAAAAGTTCGCTTTTCCACAGGTTCTACCCAAACGGTACAGAATCCTGAAGTCGCTGGCCTTCCGGTTACTTCCAGAGTTACCCCCAATCGCTTGACATCCTTCTTACATTCTAGACCAGTAAGACTATCCGAATTCCACTTGATCAAATTCCGAGCAAACTTCCCCTCAGCGCTAGTCGCCCACCGCAAAGCCTCCGCCTGCTCCTGAGTCAAATGAACCGCTTCCCCCGGCGCAAACCCTCCTTGCGACCAAAGCATACCCATCCATCCCATCAAAGCACCGACACCCAACGTCGTCAATAGCACACCCGCCGCCGCCACCAAAGAACGTGCAGATGTCGCCACCTTCGTCAATTCTGTCTGACGCACCAGAGAATGAACAGCAGAGGCAATCTGCCCCTCTTGCTTCTCCACCGCCACCCGTTCGTAATTCGCCAGCGTCTTATTAATCCGCCCCATCCAGTGAGTAAACGCTAACTCAAAATCCTCCGGTTTCGGACTTTCTCGAATCAGCACTTCCAATCGCCCCGTAGCCAGTAAAATCAGAAATATCGGGTCAGTTGGCTCAATTTTACCCTTAAAAGCCAACTCCAACACCTTGCGCCGATATTCCTCAGATTGACCCTCCAGAGTAATATCTAAGTAGTCGGATATAAATAATGTTAACTGTCTTAAGTTTTATGAATACCCTCAATCAGCCTGCTGGCAATGATCGCGTAACTTTTACAAAAATTAACACAGTATTGATTACTTTTGTCCGACTACTTAGACATAATTAAAGCGATCTATGTTTTGTTTTGTAAATCGCTTCCAGCTACAATTAGTAGGGTGCGTCAGAGAGCTTCAAATCCTGATGCTGTCGCTCATATCTAGAGCGCCAGTCCAGTAGAATAAATTGACAAAAAGAACGAAATATGTCTTGTGTAGGGGAGAAGCATTTGGGCGACAATTTATTGCACAAAACCCAAGATTTTCTGTCCAAATGCTTCGCCCTGCCGCAGTCTAAAGCTTATTCCACATTATGTTGCTTTTGTCAAGCTCTTTTACTGGACTGTGATTCCACTATTAACTTCACCAATGTTGCGGAAGTAGATTTAGAATTGTCCCAACAAAACGGTACTTCGCAAACTGCGCTTTTCTTCCTCTACAGTAGCGGTGGAAATCGCTATATAGGTTACGATCTGGATGCCTCCGGGCCTGGTAATGCTGTGAGTATTACACAGTTTGATGTCTCGCCGATGCCATCAAACGTTATGATGTTCAACCAAATAGGTTGGATATTTTATCATCTGCTTGACATTAAGCTAAAGCTGACCTGGGCATTTGTCCAGGTCACTTTCGATTGTTTTCCGTTATACAATCTCTACCGAGGATGAGCGTTAGGCAATAATAGATCGAGTTTCCTGGTGTGATATGGTTAGCCTTTTGGCTGGGTAAGTTAGAAGTAAGTAACCCTTTTGGTGTTATAATTCTGCAAACAAAAAATTGGCTGTTCTGACTGAAACCCTTGTTAGTAATATTACAGATGGGTGCATTTACAGATTTGGGTGGCGGGCGATCGCGTTTATACGGGTGCATTTACAAGGTTGCGATCGCAGGCAAGCCTCTTTTCATTGCTACTAACTTGAGGACGGTTAAAGGGTTATTTGTCAAAATTTTTACTACTTATACCAGAAGAGCCAAAAAGCCAAGTCTGGTCTGTGATTAATTTTTCCATTCGGAAAAAATTCTGTTACGATCGTCGATCGACCTCACTATTCAGTATAATTATCTACCCCATTGTCAGCCTTATCAAAAGGTGAGAAGTTTTTATGAGCCTTTGCCAAACAGTACTTTCCAAATAAATTGTTTGAATTCACATAGTTAAGTGCCTTTGCAAATCTCCCTTAAGGAGGATACGCTATAAAAGTTTGTACGTATTCTCCCTATTGGCCTGATAATCAGGAGGATAAAATTACTTTTTTTCAGTACATCTACCGAAGAGGATAAAAAAGTGGATAACTATAACACAACATCCGGCAAAGATTTCCTGACTTCCTCATCCATTACTGACATAATTCGGGCATTTGCAGGTGATGACATCGTTTTCGGGATGGAAGGGGATGACATTATCAACGGTAACGAAGACTCAGATATCCTCAATGGCAACCAAGGCAAAGACCTTGTGCGTGGCGGTCAAGGCGACGATCTTGTTCGGGGCGGTCAAGATGATGACTGGGTTTTCGGAGACAAAGGCGACGATACCGTTTATGGGGATTTGGGCAACGATACAGGCTATGGCGGTCTGGGTAACGACATACTGATAGGCGACGAAGAGTTAAAGACAGACTTCAGCCAAGATGGCGACGACGTATTATACGGAAATGAAAACAAAGATATTATCTACGGTCTGGGTGGTAACGACCTATTATTTGGCAATCAAGACCCAGATATCATCAACGGCAATAAAGGGAAAGACACAGTTCGCGGCGGTCAAGGCAACGATCTTGTTAGGGGTGGGGATAACAATGACTCCCTATTTGGTGACAAAGGCGACGATACCGTTTATGGAGATCTAGGCGACGACACGGGATATGGTGGCGAAGGTAACGACTTCTTAGTCGGCGACGAAGATATAAATGCAGACTTCAGTCAAGATGGCGACGACGTATTATACGGAAATGAAGGCGAAGATATTATCTACGGTCTGGGTGGCGACGACCTTCTATACGGCAATCAAGACGCAGATATCATTAACGGCAATGAAGGCAACGACACAGCTTGTGGCGGTCAAGGCCAAGATCTTGTTCGCGGTGGCGATAACAACGACTTACTATTTGGTGACAAAGGCGACGACACCATTTATGGAGATGTAGGCGATGACACTGCCATCGGCGGCGAGGGTAACGACCTGCTATATGGCGATACCAATACTGAGACATTTGAAACAACTATAAGTGTTGTGGTCTTTAGTACCATAACTGTGGAGACAGACACCAGCAAAGATGGCAAAGACGTTCTCTTTGGCGGACAAGGTAAAGATACCATCTGCGGTCTGGGTGGCGACGACATCATCAATGGCAACGAAGGCGAAGACTTAGTTTACGGCAACCAAGGTCAGGACACAATTCGCGGCGGTGACAACAACGATACAATCTGGGGAGGTCAAGGCAACGACCTACTCTACGGCGACAAAGACAACGACGTTCTCTGGGGAGACTTAGGTAGAGACAGCCTCGACGGCGGTAGCGGCGACGATGTATTCGTCATCGGCAGACGCAACGAAGAATCGGGTTTTCGCAGCACAGGTGGCCCCAACATCAGCGATGCCGACTTAATCGTCGATTTTGGCTATGGTTTGGATTTAATTGGCCTCACCGGCGGATTAACTTATGACGATTTGAATATCTTTCAAGGTAGCGGTGAAAATCAAAGTAATACTATAATTCAGGACAAATCGACGGGTGAATTTTTAGCGAATTTGAAAGGGGTTAACAGCAATACTATTACCAAAGCTAATTTCACTTACTCGACGATCCGAATTGACAATTACTTATCTTTCAGTCAGCAGACATACCGCGTTAGAGAAGAC
>NZ_JACJUP010000039.1:0-14690 GCF_014748295.1 Planktothrix sp. FACHB-1355
CTTCACCCAAATGGGTTTGAAGTGTCAGGATTTGAGATTGCATACGCCCAAAAGGGATGAAACCTACAATTTCCCGATTCCCTTCACTGTAACATCATACTACATTAAAAGCAAGCCACATCAGTTGATAAAAACATTGTATTTTACGATTTTTTGGTATCTAAATATACTAATCTTCATCCAGGATTTACGCACTCTGGGACTGGAAACCTGCTTTATTCGTTGGTTTTTAGCTGTTAAATCATCATTTTTCAGAGAAACTGGGTTTGTTTACTTAAATTCTCAAAACCTCAAAAGCTATAAAAAAATACACAAATCCCATCGGCTAACCGTAGTATAGTAAATATGAAGTTGGCCTTTAGACGATCGCACAGGCATGGAACTGTCATGTAAAGTTAATTACGCTTTGTTAGCTCTCCTAGAATTAGCCAGACATCGGGAGCGGGGGAAGTTAGTGCAAATCGAGCAGATAGCTGCCGACTACCAAATACCCGATCGCTATTTAGCGCAACTGTTAATGACGCTACGGCGGTGTGGCATAGTTCGGAGTCAGCGTGGAGCCAAAGGCGGTTACTTGTTAGCTCGCGAACCCGGGCAAATAACGCTGCTGGAAGTTTTCACTTGCTTGGAGGGGACATGGAGCCACAAACAGGAAAGTCAAGCGGCGTCATTAACGCAGGCGCATTTTGCGATCGAGGAAATTTGGCAGGAAGCGACAATGGCAGCTACCGCAGTCTTGCAGCGTTACACCTTAGAAGATTTGCGCCAAAAGCGCGATGAAGGCCAACAATTCAATCCCATGTACTACATTTAGCTGTGAAGGAGCAAAAAATGCGAATTGCCCGCGATATCACGGAATTAATAGGCCATACACCTCTAGTTCAGCTCAATCGGGTTCCTCAGTCAGAGGGATGTTTGGCGAGAATAGTTGTGAAGTTGGAGGGGATGAACCCAGCGGCTTCCGTCAAAGACCGGATTGGCTTCAGTATGATTGAGGCAGCTGAAGAAGCGGGACTGATCGAACGGGGTAAAACTGTTTTAGTAGAACCGACTTCTGGCAACACCGGTATTGCTTTAGCGATGGTGGCAGCTGCCAAAGGCTACTCCTTGATTTTGACCATGCCGGAGACGATGAGCCAGGAACGGCAGAATATGCTGAGAGCTTACGGTGCCAAACTGGAGCTGACTCCCGGCGCAGAGGGTATGAAAGGGGCAATTCGCCGTGCGGAAGAAATTGCGGCGGCGACTCCGAATGCTTTTATGCCGCAACAGTTCCGCAATCCAGCCAATCCTAAAATTCACCGGGAGACGACAGCGGAGGAAATTTGGGACGATACCGATGGACAAATCGATATTTTAGTAGCTGGTGTGGGAACTGGCGGTACGCTAACTGGGATAGCGGAGGTCATCAAACAACGAAAACCGAGTTTTCAAGTGGTGGCGGTTGAACCTCTCAGCAGTCCGGTGATCTCTGGAGGTCATGCAGGGCCACATAAAATTCAGGGTATTGGAGCTGGGTTTATCCCGGAAGTTTTGCGAGTGGAGTTGATTGACGAAGTTATCACTATTGCGGATGAGGAGGCGATTTACTACGGTCGCCGACTGGCAAGAGAAGAGGGGGTATTGTCGGGAATTTCTTCGGGGGCCGCTTTAGCGGCGGCAATTCGGGTGGGCAAACGTCCGGAAAATGCCGATCGCTTGATTGTGATGGTACAGCCGAGTTTTGGCGAACGCTATTTGAGTACGGCGCTGTTCAAAGATTTAGAACTGTTTGAAACGGCGACTTTGAATTAAAGCAGAGCTTTTTCGATCGCATTGTAGGTTGGGTTGAGCGACAGCCAAACCCAACACCATACGCCTTTTGTAGGGTGCGTTACACATTAAACTTGTTCGTTATTAATAATCCATCGAGTCTAACGCACCCTACCATTTGTTGCATATCGCTCCGAAATCAGGTATGACTTAAACAAAATTCGCTCGTTATTGTAAAGTTCTAATTATTTCCAAAGTTTGCTGATACAATTCTTGTTTTCCTTCTTGTTGGAAGAGATTAGCTGCTTTTTGATAATCTGCGATCGCACCTTCTTTGTTTCGCAAAATGCTGCGAGCCAGACCTCGGTTATAGTAAGCCATTGCATAGTTGGGATCGATCTCAATTGCCCGATCGTAATCATTTATAGCTCTACGATAGTCTTTTAAATCGTAGCGAGCGTTACCCCGATTGTAATAAGCCACAGCATTGTTAGAATCAAGGCGAATTGCTCGATTGTAATCTTGAATAGCTCCCCATCTATCTCCCAAATCCAAGCGAGCGTTACCCCGATTGTTGTATGCTGCTGCTAAATTGGGATTGAGACGAATCGCTCGGTTATAATCTTGAATAGCTGCCTGTTTGTCTCCGGAGTTAAAACGAGCAAGACCCCGGTTGTAGTAACCTCTGGCATCGTTAGGATTAAGGCGAAGTATTTCCGTAAGGGCGGCGATCGCACCTTGGTAATCTTCCTTGTGATATCGCTCTTCTGCTTGGCGATAAAGCTCTTCAGCGCCGGACTCTTGTGCAAGTAGGGTGGGTGTTGAGGAAGATAGAGCTAAATTGGTACTTGCCTCAGACAAAGAAGCTGAGAATAGGCAAATACTTGCAGTCAAGCTCATCAATACTGCCGCACGCCAGTAAGGAAACAGCATATAATTGCACCTGCCATGAGTTTTACTGACTATATTTATAAAGGGTAATGGATAATGGAAAAGAAAAATGGTAGGGAGTAGCTGGGGAGAATTCTCCACATCCATCTACTACCTACCATACCTTGAGCTACCTAAAATCGTGCAACCACAGACAGTTTGCAGTTTCCACAGCGGTTGCAAAAATCCTGATGTTATGCGATCGGGCTAGGGCATTCTAATTTTCACGGAGCAGCCGTGCGATCGCTTGAATTAGTTCTTCTTGCTCAAACGGCTTGCCAATATAAGCATCTGCACCTACCTTCATTCCCCAATAGCGATCGACTTCTGTAGTTTTTGCCGAACACATAATTACCGGAATATCCTGAGTTATGGGGGTTTTCTTAATACGACGGCAGACTTCGTAACCGTTCATTTGAGGCATCAGAACATCCAATATTACCACATCCGGGCAAGTATTTTGCACCCGTTCCAACGCTTCCTTCCCATTACTGGCGACTGTTACTTGAAAGTCATTGCCTTCCAGGAAGTCTGCGATCATCTGCCGTTGTGTGGCGCTGTCTTCTACAACTAGAACACTACTCATAAAAACTCGCTTTCTGTTATAGAATCAGTTTGTTTCCGGTATCACCATCCTAGAATTAGTATAGAGAAACCACATGAGGCGCAAGTCCTGAATTTGTCTGGGACTTTAGTCCTAGTTGTACTTGGGGCTGTTCCAGATTGCCATAGCTAGAGGTCAAAAGGCTCCTGGGCTCTGTGTTAGGCAAGTTCGTATCTATCCTCTACGGGTTTTTCCGTATCTGCCGTCACTTTTGCCGATCGTCTATTTGCTTGCGATCGACGTTCTGAGCAAAAACTTGACATTAGTATTAGCAATGATGTATAGGTTCTTAATTCCCGGTTCTCGATTATGATTCGTATTTTATTAGTTGACGATCAGAGCCTAATCCGTCGGGGGTTAAGTGAATTGCTAAGGTATGAGGATGCCTTTGAGGTGGTGGGAGAAGCGGATAACGGCTTAGTTGCCATTTCTCAAGTGGAAGTATTGCAACCGGATGTTGTCCTGATGGATATTCGGATGCCTGTGATGGATGGCGTCGCTGCTACCAGAGAAATTTGTCAGCGCTTTCCCCAGACGAAAGTCTTGGTATTGACCATTGATGATGACGATGAATACGTAGCGCGTGCGCTCCGTTATGGAGCGGCTGGCTATTTGCTTAAAGACACTCCACCAGAAGAAATAGCGCAGGCTATTCGCGTTGTCAATAAGGGTTACACCCATCTGGGGCCTGGTTTGGCGAAGAAGATTGTAGCACAGCTTCCCACTAGAGCTCCCAGTCCTCCTCCAGGTTGGACGGAATTGACGCCGAGAGAGCAAGAAATTTTAAAGTTAATTGCTACTGGTGCCAACAATCGCGAGATAGCGCAAACACTTCACATTTCTGAGAAGACGGTGAAAAACCACGTTACCAGTATTTTGCATCGGTTGAATTTACGAGATCGCACTCAGGTGGCTATTTTTGCCCATTCTTTTCTCCCTTCCTTGGCTAATTAAAGTTCGCAAATGTCCACGCGCACATAAAAATTTTCTGCACTGCGCGACCACAGTCCCCAGACAAAGGATGCCACCCACGCACCGCAACCGGGTAGGTGGCCTGTCGGAGCATCAATACTATAATTGAGCAATGATACGCTCAACCATTTTCCTTCGACGCGCCAACCGACGCGATCGCCCATTTTTTCCCAATCTCTGCTAACTTCCCGATCGTAGATGCGCTTTTGCACGCTAAACCCGAATCGTCCGTTTGAGTAATCGACCCAAAGGCGATCGATCGTGCGGAGGTCGGTGCAGGGTAACTTATTGAAGGTGTGTATTGACAAAATACCCAGTATAAGCATTTTTACCGATGCCAAACTGGGATAGGCGAATTTAGGTTGTGTAGCAGCGAATTCAATTCGCCTTCTTGTGCAGAAGCATACTATATTACAAATTTTCCCATTGGTGGTAGTATGTCGGTAAATTTATTAACCAAACGGCTTACCCTCGATAACTTTATTTTGGAGATGATGAGTATACCGCCACAAGATCTCCAGATCGAGCAACTGCAAGACTTGGTGGGACAACTCGATTTAAACGATACCCTGCTCAGACAACATATCAGTTTTTCCGATCGGACATATGCACGCAAGTTGCTTTGTCGGACATCGCGGTTTGATATGTTAGTGCTAAGCTGGCATCCAGGACAATTTACCACAATTCACGACCACGCGGGAGCGCTCAATGTGACTCGCGTCAGAAGCGGTACTCTGACAGCGCGTCTGTTTGAAGTGTACGACGAGCGATCGGATCGGGAAAAGTTGGTGCGCGTTATCGATGAAGAACAGTTGGGAAGAGGTGGCTTAGCTACTGTCGATCGTCACCACATTCACCAACTGGCGAATACCTCCGACGAAAAGCTTGTTACCCTGCACGTCTACGCGCATCCGCTTGCAAGTATTAATGTATATTGTCCCAATTCGGGACAAGTCGATCGCGTGGCGCTGCAATATACCTTGGAACAATAATTGATATAAATTCTGGAGTAGAGCTTGACTGAATAACCAAATTCTTGCTCATTCCCGATCGAACTTCCTTGGGTGAAGCAGGAAGAGAATACTAAGTCGAATTAGCAAGTTTAGTTAGATTTAGGTAAGTTTTTCGGAGCAGATAACTTGTCTACTACAATTGCCATTATTGGCGGTGGCTTCAGCGGTACGATGGTGGCAGCTCATCTTCTGAGAAAAGCCACCTTTCCCCTAGATATCAAACTGATCGAACGCAGACCCGCAATTGGAAAGGGAGTAGCTTACGGAACTAAGTACATCTGTCATTTACTCAACGTTCCGGCGGCGAAAATGAGCGCTTTTCCCGACGATCCGGAACACTTTCTGCGTTGGGTACAAAAAGAAGAAATAAGTCGGGGAAATCTCGTACCGTCTGGAGTACAGCCAAACACTTTCGTACCGCGCCAGATTTACGGAAAATACATTCAAGCTGTTTTGGATGAGGCGGAAATTGCTGGGAAAGAGAACGTGCGACTGGAACGAATCAAGAACGAAGCGGTATCAATTTTACCAGATGGGAATGGCGCAACCATATCTTTAAGCACCGGCCAAAACTTACGAGTAAATAAGGTTGTCCTTGCTTTGGGTAACTTTCCACCCAGCGACCCATTCGTGCAAGATAAATCTTTTTATACAAGTTTGCGTTACGTGAGCTACCCTTGGTCTGCACAAGCACTTTCAGATTTAGAACAGGATGATGCAGTTTTGCTGATCGGATCGGGTCTGACAATGCTGGATTTAGCTGTGGCGTTGAAAGAGCAAGGTCACGCAGGGGCAATTCACGTTGTTTCGCGTCACGGACTGCTGCCATACCCTCATAAGTTTACCAAACCTTACCCAACTTTTCTGAATGTGGAGACAGCGCCGAAAAATATTCGGGCTTTGGTAAAATTGGTACGTCAGGAAGTCAAGAATGCGATCGCTCAAGATTGCGATTGGCGTGCTGTCCTGGATTCCCTACGTCCGATTACTCAGCAATTGTGGCAGCAATTACCTCTCAAAGAACAGCGACGTTTTCTGCGTCACGTCCGCATTTATTGGGAAGTTCACCGTCACCGCGTTTCGCCGGGAGTTGCAAATACTGTTTCCGAAATGCTGCATTCAGGTCAAATGGTCGTTCATGCAGGTCGCATTCAAGGTTACGATGAAGACGATCGCGCTGTGGATGTCTCGCTTCGCAAACGAAAGATTAGTCACAAAAATTACGCTGGCGAAGAAAGCGGAAATACTTCAGAACATGAAGTTGTGCGCGTACAGCGAGTAATTAATTGTACTGGTACGGAGTGCGATTATCGCAAATTCGGACATCCGCTGATTCAAAATTTGCGATCGCATGGTTTTATCCGTTCCGATGCTTTGGCGATCGGTTTGGATGTTGCGCCAAATGGTGCTTTACTGGATGTGGATGGTATGGTTTCCCAAATTTTATATACTCTGGGGCCACCTCGACAAGGACGGCTTTGGGAGACTACGGCTGTTCCGGAAATTCGGGTACAAGCGGCGGCGTTGGCGGAAGAGTTGTTGGGAATGAAGGTTTGAGGATAATTTTAAGCGCAGATATCTACAGATAAACGCAGATAAACGCAGATGTTTTTGAGTTTTTGTGGTTGAGGGGATGATTTTTTGGATGGGTGGTAAAGGTGGGGTATTTTTTGGAGGTGGGTTATGGCAAGTTACAATAATATTTTGGAAGCGATCGGCAGAACTCCCCTAATTAAGTTAAACAGAATTACTGAAGATATTCAATCCACAATTTACGCGAAGGTAGAATATCTCAATCCCGGTGGTAGCACTAAAGATAGAATCGCGTTGGGGATGATTGAAGCGGCAGAAAAACAAGGTCTTTTGCAGCCTGGGGGTACAATTATTGAGGCGACTGCTGGTAATACTGGTGTCGGTCTGGCGCTAGTTGCTGCTATTAAAAAATATCGCTGCATTTTTGTGATGCCGGATAAGATGAGTCAAGATAAAATTAACTTGCTCAAAGCTTATGGTGCGGAAGTTGTGATTACTCCCACATCTGTAGCGCCTGATTCTCCGGAAAGTTATAATGGTGTGGCAGATAGATTAGCTAAAGAAATCCCTGGCGCTTACAGACCGAATCAATTTGAAAATCCCCACAATCCTTTAGCTCACTATTTAACAACTGGGCCAGAAATTTGGGCAGATAGTAACGGGAAAGTAGACGTTTTTGTTGCTGGGATGGGTACTGGCGGTACTATTTCCGGCGTTGCTAAATATCTGAAAGAGCAAAACCCGAATATTGCGATCGTAGGCGCAGACCCGGAAGGTTCGATCCTGTCTGGCGATAGTCCCAGGTCTTACAAGGTGGAAGGAATAGGCGAAGATTTTATCCCCAAAACTTTCAACCGCCAAATAGTAGATGAAATGGTGCGAGTCAGCGATAAAGAATCTTTTAATACAGCGCGTCGTTTGGCGCGAGAAGAAGGTTTGTTGGTCGGCGGTTCTTGCGGAACGGCGGTAGCAGCAGCGTTGAAGTACGCGCAACGATTGACAGAACCTAAATATATTGTAGTGCTTTTACCGGATACGGGCAGAAATTACATCAATAAGATTTATTCCGACCAATGGATGCAGGAGAATGGTTTCTGGTCAGGACAAACGGTAAAATCTATCAAACTTGGCGAAATCCTCGGACAGAAGAAAGATTTCCCCGCACTTATTTCTGTAAATCCGCGAGATAGCTTGATGCAAGCGATTAAACTTCTGCAAAAACACAATATCTCCCAAGTTCCGGTTGTTGATAATAACGATGTCGTGGGAAGTTTAAACGAAGCATCTTTAATGAAATTGCTGCACGAAGGAATCAATTTCGCCAATCAGGAAGTTTCGGCGGTCATGGGTAGACCTTTACCTGTGCTTGACGAAGATATCGATATTTCCGAAGCGTATCGCGTGCTTTTGTCCGGAACTACTGGTATCATAATCAAACGGGATGAAATTCCAGTAGGATTAATTACCAGAGCCGATTTAATCAAATATTGGATCGGTCAAACAGAGGGATAATATCTTCGTCCGCTTAATTTCCAAACGCAGCCAAAATTTGCGATAAAAAACCTCTGCGTCCCTCTGCGTTAACCTCTGCGCCCTTTGCGTTAAAAAAACTCTAATTGCGAAACCAACAAATTTGATATGATGGAATTTGAAACCAGAGCTATCCACGAAGGTCAAGCACCCGATTCCGTGACGGGTTCTGTCATTGTACCAATTTACATGACCTCGACTTACGAGCAAGAGGCGATCGGTCAACATAAGGGTTATGAATATTCTCGCACGGGTAACCCGACGCGCACCGCTTTGGAGAAAGCTTTGGCTGCAATTGAAAGTGGCAAATACGGTTTGGCTTTTGCTTCCGGAGTCGCAGCGACAACGACGGTATTGAGTTTGCTGAAAAGTGGCGATAATATCATCGCCGGAGATGATATCTACGGCGGAACTTACAGACTTTTGGAAAGGGTTGTCAAAAATTGGGGGATCGAAACAACTTACGCCAGCGTTGACGATTTAACCAGTTTTGAAAAGGCGATTCAACCGAATACAAAGCTGATTTGGATCGAAACGCCGACAAATCCGCTGTTAAAGATTGTCGATATCAAAATTTTATCAGAAATTGCACGACGACACAACTTAATTTTAGTTGTGGATAATACTTTTGCGAGTCCCTATTTTCAAAGACCGCTGGAATTAGGCGCGGATATTGTCGTTCACAGTACGACTAAGTATCTAGGCGGACACAGCGATATTATTGGCGGCGGTGTGGTTACTTCTAATGAAGAATTATATCAACAATTGAAATTCTACCAGAATGCGATCGGTGCTGTTCCCAGTCCTTTGGATAGCTACTTGGTGCTGCGGGGAATCAAAACTTTGGCGGTGCGGATGCGGGAACATGAGAAAAATGCTTTGTTTTTGGCGCAGTTTTTGGAGAATCATCCCAAAGTCGATCGCATTTATTATCCCGGTTTGCCAAGTCACGCACAATATCATCTCGCCAAACAACAAATGTACGGTTTTGGCGGAATGATTAGCTTGGAATTGAAAGGCGGATTCGCAGCAGTTGAGGAGTTTGTGGCGCGACTGAAGTTATTTTTCCTAGCAGAAAGTTTGGGAGGCGTGGAATCTTTAGTTTGCTATCCGGCGAAAATGACCCACGGTCCTATCCCGGAAGAGGAAAGGTTGAGACGGGGAATTCAAAATAATTTGATTCGCCTTTCTGTGGGTATTGAAAATCAGAAGGATTTGCAAGAAGATTTGGAGAATGCTTTGGGATAGAAGATACTCGCTGAAGGTGGGAAATGTAAACGATGATTGAACCAGAATTATTTGATGTAATTGAATTGCTGGTTAATCTGACTGAGTATAATCTTGAGGCAGGAATGCGAGGAGCAATTGTAGATTGTTATGGTGACGGTAAGTATGAGGTAGAGTTTACTAACGAAGAAGGGGAAGCAGAGGTTATTTGTCCGATATCATCTCACCAATTTATTGTAGTTTGGAAAGCTAAAACTAAGAATTGGTTATCAGTATCAGAACAGATTGTAGCCGCGATCGCGAATTTGTCTGAGGAACGTAAACGAGAAGTTTTAGATTTTACTCGTGCTTTATATCAAAGGTAATTAAGTAGGTGGGCATAATTAAACTGTAGAAGATAAATTGGAAGACGATCGCATCGAACTAGCTCCAGATGATGCAGAATGAATAGTGAGAGGAATAAGTTGCAAGCTTTTTGAGCAATCAGTTATGAATGAAATTTCACCACAGATAAAGTTGGGTGTTCTGGATTTTATAAAGATGATTTACAACGGACACCCAGAATACTCACTGATAGCAGTCAAAGCATCCATCGACGATACAGTGCAGGCGTTTATTGAATTTCGAGAAGGGCAACAAGTAAAGGAAAGAAGGGATTACAAAACCTTTCGTATGAAAGAACGAAAGATTGTGCATAGAAGCATTCGCTGGGAGCAAAACATTCCCATTCGCCGAGGTAAAGAAAGATACGATGATGATGATGGAGGAGAAGAAATCGTGTGGGGAATTCTGTTTCTTCAAGTTTATGGCAGCGAGTGGACGGTAATTTTGCGATCGCTGTGCTGGCTACGAGATGAAATTGATGATGTCCCTAAAGAAGCTAAATCCCTGTCTACGAATCTACAAACCAAAGCAATTACCCTGATGGAAGGCGAGACAACTGGTTATATTGGCTATGAACTATTAAAGAATGGCGAGTTACTTGAAAAGTTTGAACACGATGGGGATGATGAGGACTTTTATTTTGAGTCCAAATTGCGCGAAAAACCCGACATCCATTTAAATCGGTATTCGGACGAGGATGAAGATTACAACCCCGATCGGGAATATGATGTCAGTACACAACCGAGAAATCAATTTGTAGACGCATTTTTCCGCGAATTGGGAATTTACTTGCCAGCTTGCTATCCTGTTAGCGATGATGGAAAGCCAACTCTAGCATTTGTAGCAGATTCGGAAAACACGATTGAGCGTGCAGATTGGGTTTCTGTAGAAGAGAAATTAGAAAACGATCGCATCGAAGCAGATCCAGATGATGCAGAATAATTTAAATGAGATAATCGCTGTCCCGCTTGAAAAACTCTCGAAAAATCGGGAATATTCACCTCTCGATCCTCTAAAGTTGGTTATTGCTGCTGTACATCTTGGCTAGAAGCAGTATCCTTTTGCCGTATTTTCGTCAACTTGTAGCCATTCAGACGAATTAAGGGAGATTTCTTGATTTTTTTCACTCCGCTGAGAACCGCTAACGCCATCAGCGTTCCGATCAAACACATTTGCCACAATCCACAACCTGCTGCTGCACCCAATCCAGCCGCCAGCCAAATAGTTGCGGCGCTGGTTAATCCCTTGACTTCTGGTTTACCAAATTTCTGACCGGATTGTTGCAAAATCATTCCCGCACCCAGAAATCCGATTCCCGCCGCCACGCCTTGGATAGTTCTACTCAGAGCATTTGTGGAGTAAAAGGTACTTTCGCCATCCACTTGCAAGGGAATCATCACAAACGCAGCTGAGCCTAAGCTAACTATCATGAAGGTTCGCAAGCCTGCGGGTCTACCGGGCTGCTGGCGATTATAGCCGATCGCACCGCCAACCACCAGTGCGGTACTCAGCCTGAAGATTATAGTTTGCCAATCGCCGGAACTGAAAAAGATGGAACTCATTGCTTGTACTCCCGCAAAACTAGAATCGGCATCCCTCAGTCCGCCAGTGTGCCAAGTAACTACGGTAATTCGCTCGGCTTACTGAAGATTAATATTAAGTCTAGGTTAAATATTGGTTAAATTCAACGCTCGCCCTAAATACAGCAGTTTCGATCTGAGTTAGCCGAAAACTGCTGTAGGCGATCGCTGCGTTATGCTGCTCGATTCGATAAAGTCGAGGTAAGTCGGTAGACGTTTGGGTGTGGTGAAGTAGTAATAAAGCGCTCTCTGTATGGCATTTTTATAACTATTAAAGATTGAGGAATTTTTTGGCTATCTGCTTCTAGCTGCTGTGCGATCGGTTGTTTCCCTCCGCTCATCCCCGTTTGCCAAAAAAAGTAAATCGGTAAAATTGCCAAAACAACCTGAAAACCTAATTTAGCAATTAGATCGGGCATTTTGGGCAGCAGTCGCGTCCCGATTTGAACGCCGATCGCACCTGTAATTCCCAACAAAATACCGATCGAATACAGCACATTTCCTTTCATCGCATGACCTGTGAAAGCTGAGGATGCTGACAGGACAACCACTCCCAAACTCGTCGGCGCTGCGATATTCATCGGTTCTCCTAACAGCGCAATTTGCAAGGGAACCATAATTATGCCGCCACCAATGCCAAATAAACCCGCCAATAAACCCGCTGCACTACCAGTAAAAAAACGTCCCAAATTTGACAGCCAAGAATGCTTTGGCGGTGCGGCGATATCTTCTGTTTTACTGAAGCTTCGCTGGAGTTTGATAACAAAAATATTCGCTAATAATAATCCGCCAAAAGCACCGATCAGTAAATAGCCTGGAATCTGCTTTACCAAATAAACTCCCAGTTGTGCAGTCGCCAAGGAAGGAAGCCCCAAGATTATCACTTTCTGGAAGTTCAACTTGCCCATCCGCCAGTTTTGCAAGCTCCCAGAGATAGATATAAACAACATAGCAAAGCTACTCGTAGCTACGGCTTGGATGGGAGTCAAACCGAGGCTAACCATTAGAGGAACCAGAAAAATACCGCCACCAATGCCCAAAAGCCCAGCCAAACACCCTGCAATCAAGCCGCCGAAACCTAGTGCTAGCGGATAGGAGTGGAAAATCAAAGTCAGGTAATTCATAACTGATAGCAATATGAGTTATTTACCTTTTTAACTTCAGAGGTTAACTGTTTTACAAGTCTTAATTTTTATATTATACACATTTCTTTACCTTGCTCCTATTTTTTAAGAAAATGTAAATATAACGAGCGAATTTGCCTGATAAATCTTCCCCATCGCAGATATTTGTCAAAATAATCTTAATCTCCGGTAAATTTATCGGAATACTTTAAATAAATTTTCAGTAATCTCCGGTAAATTCATCGGAATAGTTGAAAATCAAATATGAATCTTATATCACAGTTTTTTAAGGTGTAACAAGATAGATTATTAATGTGTTAGTATACAACTGCAAGCAGAAAAAAATATTTTTTCACTTGCAACAAAAATAGGGAGCAGTTACGTTTCTGCTTCCTCAGATAGATTCGCTTTTCCTAAATTAGGAGCAAATTTATGATGATGATGATGACGAAAGAAGCCATGCCGATGAGCAAAGATATGCAGGAATGTATGCAAGCCTGCATGGATTGCTACAAAATGTGCATGGAATCCATGACTTATTGCATGGAAATGGGCGGCAAGTACATGGAAGGCTCGATGATGGGCATGATGCGCGACTGCATGGAAATGTGCCAAATGTCCATGAATATGATGATGATGGGTTCGGAGTTCATGGGACGCACCAGCGAGCTGTGTGGGGAAATGTGTATGCGCTGTGCGGAATGCTGCGATATGATGGGCGACGATGCCAAGATGAAAGCTTGTGCGGATTCTTGTCGTCATTGCGCCGAAATGTGCAAGAAAATGTCCATGATGATGATGGCTGCTTAATAAGTTAAAACCTCGCAGAAGGATGTCTGCAACCTAAGAACAAACGCCCGGAATGAAACAAGTCCGGGCGTTTGAAATTGTGCTAGAGATTGAAACTGATGAAATAATTATATCTATAGTAACTGCCAAGACATTCTTAATTGCTGAAAACCTTTATTCTAGACCCTTCTTCCCCGACGCCCTAGCAATCACCTTGTCTCACAGCATGAAACAACTGAAATCCACTTCTGCTGACTTGCGGAGTCTGTTCGAGGATAGTATCACAGTCAAATACGTTGCCGAACCTCTCAAGTCTGTGCTAGCTTCCCAATCGGCGGCGGTTGTGCGCCAGTGGATGGAAAGTCTCAACTTTGACGTTCTCGGAGTGGAAGATAATGGTATAATTTGCGGCTATATCGATCGCCAGAGTTTGGCGGATGGTCAATGCGGCGACTACCAGCGCATTTTTCACCCCTCGGAATTAATCGCCGCATCCACGCCCCTGATAGAATTGCTGCGGATTTTGCGGTATAAAACAAAGGTGTTTGTGTTGGATCGCGATCGCGTCAGCGGTATCGTCACACGCGGAGACTTACAAAAAGCACCGGTACGGATGTTACTGTTCGGACTCGTCACCTTGCTGGAAATGCAGATCCTCCGGCTAGTACGGATTTACTACCCAAATGATTCATGGCAGCCTTTCGTCAAAAGCGATCGAGTGGCATTGGCGAAAAAATTATGGCACGATCGGCAAGCGAAAAACGAAGCGATGAACTTGACAGATTACCTGCAATTCTCCGATAAGCGGGAATTAATCCTCGCCAAAACAGAAATTGTCGATCGACTTGGGCTAAAATCCAAAAGATCTGGAGAGCGTTTCCTCAAATCAGCCGAAGCATTAAGAAACAAGCTCGCTCACGCCCAAGACTTAGTAAATGATTCATCTTGGCCAGAGTTAATTGAATTAGCAGCTGAAATTGAAACACTCCTGCAACGCTGTGAAGAAATTGAATCTGACGATATTATTTAGGGCAAGTCGAGTAGGTTAGAAAAAACTATGAAATTCAAACTTTTGCTTTCCACAGCCCTGAAAATTGTTGCGTTTTTAGGATTTGTTACGCTGCCCTATACAGTTTTTGGGACAAAGATTGGTGTCGCACAAAATAGTCCCGTCACCACAGAAACGAGATTTTTAACTTACGTAGAACCGCGTGAATATGCAATTCAGTATCCTTTTGGTTGGTTTGTAGAG
>NZ_JACJUP010000390.1:0-5382 GCF_014748295.1 Planktothrix sp. FACHB-1355
AAGGTGAGAGCCAGCATCCGGAGAGTACCATCAGAAAGTAACCAAGATGGAACTGGTTCACCACCAGATTTATACTGTATGGCTAAATATAAATGTTTGTCTTCCGATCGTTCTTGAACAAGGATCGTTTGTACATCTGTTAATACGGTACGAATATGCGCTACCCAGTCTCGAAATACTTTCGGGTTGTTTTTCTCTAAATCTTGAACTACAAGAGGTAAGTTTGAGCCATCGACTTTGAATGTACGCACTTCAGAAGGACTGCAAGGACGGCGCATAGCAATACTATTGAGTGCCAAAATATGTACTCCTTGGAGCAAAATATCCCGTACCCACATTGATATAGGAAATCGCTTATCTTGAGGTAACCCTCCCAAAGATGACTTACCACTTCCCAATCTGAACATCATGTTCCAATCACTAGATTCACCACGGAAGTAGTCGTTCCCAGATTCGAGTATTTTATTAACAACTTTACGCCAGCCTCTGGGAGGTCTGTTTCTCCCTGGTGCTTTAAATAGGGTTTTTGGTGCGACAGGTTCCGTGGGAAACTGTAAGCGTTGTTCTTCAGGTTTTTCTAGATTTTTCTCTGGATCGTTGTGCAACCACAGAGTTTCGCCTGCGATCGCTAGTTCGCCGTTTTCCTCTTTGGTAAAGCCTACTTCATAACGAGCGTATTGATAGCGAGATGCTAGTTTTTCAGGAACTCGTAACTCTATAGCTAGTTCAAAGCCCGGTGCAGATTGATGGAAAATTAATTGGTCAACGTTGGTAGCACGTCCGATCGGATTTTGAAAGTTTTGCAGTAGAGCATTATCTAGTCCCTCGCGCACGTAATCTCCCAGTAACGCCACAACATCTAGAAAAGAACTTTTCCCAGAGGCGTTAGGCCCAATCAGCACTTGGAAGGGTAGCAAAGGGCGATCGATATACCGCAAACATCTATAATTGAGTGCTTGCACACGACTCAGCATAAGTTATATGTTTATCTACTATTCTTAATATATTCTGAATTGGCCAAGCCACACAAAAATAGAATGGCTAGGCAAAAACCTCCTTACCACTGCAATAATAAAGTTAATTTCTACAGTTTGAAAACTACATGGCTTCTAGGTGTTGACGCAGTTTGCTGCTCAAAGTATCAATTAAGGTGACAACAACCAACAACACCAACATCATAGTTGTTGCTTTTGTGTATTCAAAACCTCTGATATAATTGACTAATTCAAAGCCAATCCCTCCCGCACCAACTACACCGAGTACAGAAGCAGCGCGAATGTTGTACTCAAACATATATAAGGTGTAGCCCAATCCTAATGGCAGTACTTGCGGTAAGATGCCGTATTGAGCAATTTGTAACCAAGATGCACCAGAAACTTGCAAAGATTCTATGGAACGCGGGTCTATAGATTCAATTGCTTCTTGATAAAATTTACCCAAATATCCAATTGTATAAATTCCTAAAGCCAAAGTTCCGGCTGGCGCACCCAATCCTGTGGCGGCAACAAACAATAAACCCAAAACTATGGAAGGAACAGATCGCACTGCATTTTGCAACAAGTTAGCTAATAATTGCAGCCAACGGGGAGCTAAATTGCGGGCGGAAAATATGGCGATCGGCAAGGAAAGAATTGCTCCGATTGTTGTTCCCCATAGGGACATTTGGATTGTTTCAATTAATCGCACAACCGCAATATCTAATATTTCTAAATTGGGCGGCCACAATCTCGATATAAAATCGGTAACATAAGGCCAGCTATCTTTGAGGAGTGTAAGATCGACTTTCAGCCCTTGCAATGCCCAACCGTAAACTAAAATTACACCGCACAGAATCAGTAGACGATTAACCCAGAAATACCGTTTCCAAAAGCTTGCAAAATGTTTCATCGGTTTGGTAATTAGTCATTGGTCATCGGGAATATTTTTAGCCAGTCCCTAGCCCCTAACCCCTAGCCCCTAGCTTCTAGTTGGATCGCACAAACTCAGCAAACTGGGATTGTAAGTTTTGGCAGGGGCCATCGTAAACGATCCGACCGGCATCGAGGACGATCGCACGTTCGGCGTAGGCAGATGCTAAGCTCAAATCGTGCAAAACCGTCACAATTGTCATGCCTTTTTGGGAGCGCAAATCTGATAAAATCTCCATCACTTGTTTGGCTGCCATGACATCCAAACCGGTGATGGGTTCATCTGCGAGGAGAATCTGAGGATTTTGGATCAGTGCGCGGGCGATCGCTACTCTTTGTTGCTGTCCGCCGCTGAGTTGTCCGGTTTTTTGATAAGCTTGCTCTTTCAACCCCAACTGTGCTAATAAATCCAGCGCCAAACGGCGATCGCTTTTCGGAAATCCCCACAAAGTTTGCCAAGTCGGTAGACCTCCCAAGCGTCCGCACAGTACATTTTCAATTGCAGATAGCTGACGAATTAACCCACCGCCTTGAAATAACATTCCGATGTCGCGTCTGGTAGAGACTGTTTTGACAAAGGGCGATCGCGATCGCAGGCGGGACGCCTGCTCCACAAGAGACATATTTTTTGTGTTTGTTGTGGAGTAACCTCTTGTGGAATCCCCTCTTGTGGAACGGGCGTCTCGCCCGTCATCCCCTCCCTCGACAAAATTGCCACAAGTTACCACACCATTAATGCGAATAATTCCGCGTTGCAATGGCACCAAACCGACCATTGCCCTTAACAATGTAGACTTACCCGCACCATTGAGTCCCAACAAAGCGACAAACTCGCCAGTGTTAATTGTGCAATCGATCCCGTTGAGTATCGGACGCCTCAGAGAAGCGCTGTAGCGGGTTTCTAGATTTTCGCATTCAATCGTCATCAGTCATTAATCATCGATCGTCGATCGTAATTTCAAATTCAAGATTGCAGATTTCAAATTGAATTTTTCTATGTGCAATTTGAAATTTGCAATCTGCAAATTCCCCATTAGCCCTGTTTAAAGTTGAATTCCAGCACGTTGCAGCGCGTCGCGCATAGGCTGTAAGTGAGTTGTATGATTGATTTTCACTAATTGTGTTGAATTATACAAGTCTCGCAGCAGTTGATTGTTGGCAGGTTCGTTCAACTTCATTAACGCATTGATAATTTTTTCTCGCGTAGCAACGGGAACATCATCGTCAATAGAAACGCCGTGAGCAGGTACATTATTAATTGCATAAAGAACCCGCAATCGACTGCCTTCTGCCTGGGTGATATACGGAGGTTTCAGAGCGTATTCCGACACAGCGGCAACATCTGCTTGACCTCGCAACACTGCTTGCAAAGCGCCGCTGTAGTTGTTGCCGTAGGAAACTTGACCGAAGAAACCGTTGAGACGATCGCGATTTTCCACCAATCCCAACTTCACCAATTCTCCCACCGGGAAGATAAATCCGCTACCAGAAGTCGGAGAAGTAAACGCCATTTTCTTTCCCCGCAGTTGTTGCAGGGTCTGCGCTGTAGCACCGCTTCTCAGCGGACTGTTGCTGGGTACAACAAACACAGAGCGATACGTATACCCACCCGAATAATTGGGTCGCACTTCTGCTAAATACAAACGAGCGTTTGCCAGCTCCTCAGCTTTCAAAGCCGGACGGCTGCTCAAAAACGCTACATCCGCACGGTTGGCTCGCAGAGCTTCTACAGCTGCTGTTTCATCTGCTACCATCGCCTCCACCGACATTCCCGTTTCCCGCGAGAGAAACTGAGCTACTGCATTCGCTTTTCTTTGGGCGTCGGCGGCGTCTCCTCTAGTGGGAAGAACTATTGTCAAACGATTCGCAGTTGCTTGCGCTAAAGATTGTTGCACTCGATCGCTAGCAGTACGCTCCGCCCTAGCTTGGGGCATTTTGTCAAGTGCGTCAATAGTAATACCGAAAAGCGCTACTAAGGCAGCACCTGCACCCAGTAAAAAATTTTTCTTCAAAAGCATAATCAACTTTATATGGTAACCGAAAAACTACTGCCAGTTTTTTTTTGACAGGATTTACCCACTCTGGGGGCAAAAACCCGGTTTCTTAGCAGATCTTTACCTGTTAAACCCACTATTCTTTAGAGAAACCGGGTTTCTTAGCGTCAGCCCTATTTTAGAAAAAATGGCAATAAGCACATACTAGAGTCTTATGCTTTTGCAACGAAAAGTCAATAACTTTTGCCAAAATCAGTCAACAAGCAAGGACATTACTTTAGGAATAGAGCGAAAAGCTAGTGTCCCTCGTATGCTATTAAAATGTCAAGCTTTGTTACATTTCTAAGCATGACACCCAAGCACTCTGGAAACTCCGTCTTACATTCATCTGTGGGAAGGAAAAAAACTCGCCCGAAAAAAGTTTTGGCTTTGGCCCTAGTTCCCTGGCTCCTGCTAGTTTTGAGCGCGTGCGGCAATGCAGACAAAGTAGAAGCGGAGGCGCAATCTCAGCCATCTGGGGCGACAAGGCCAGAATCGCGTCCGACGGCAGTAGATGTAGCGATCGCCCGCACCGGAGTTTTGCAAGAGCCGACAACATACGTAGGCACCACCAGACCGCTCCGCGAAATCTCCCTGCGCTCCCAGGTAGAAGGACGGCTGCTCAACCTAGCCGTCAACATCGGCGATCCGGTAGCGCGAGGCCAAATCCTGGCGCGACTCGACGAAGCCTTGTTATTGACTGCCGTTACTCAAGCGGAAGCGGAACTAGCCGCCCGCCAATCAGAAGTGGCACGCGCTCAAACGCAGGTGAGCAACGCCAAAGCCAGAGCCGAACAAGCAAGGCTGGAATTCCAACAGTCAAAGGCAGACACCCAGCGACGCCAATACCTCTATCGCGAAGGTGCAATTTCCCAGCAAGATGCAGAACTGTCGCAAACAGCAGCTCGCACCGCCGAACAAGCCTTCCGCGCCGCCGAAGAACAAATTCGCACCGAAGAACAGGCGGTAGCGGCAGCTGTAGGTAGAGTCAAAGCACAACAAGCGATCGTGGCGCAAGCGCGAGAGCGCAAATCCTATGCCAGAGTGACATCTCCGATTAAAGGCGTAGTGTTGGAACGGGTGACAGAGCCGGGAAATTTGGTGCAGCCTGGGGGTGAAATCCTCAGACTGGGTGATTTCAGTAGCGTGAAAGTGGTGGTATACCTTTCAGAGTTGGAACTATCCAATATCAGTGAGGGACAGTCTGTGCAAGTGCGGTTAGATGCTTTTCCCGATCGGCCTTTCTCCGGAACAGTCAGCCGTATTTCCCCAGCTGCGGAGGCTTCCTCTCGTCAGGTGCCGATCGAAATCATCATTCCCAACGATAACGATCGCATTGGCAGCGGATTGCTGGCACGAGTGACTTTGGCCCAACTGGATAGGCCAAAGACGATCGTACCGCAAACGGCCTTATCGGTAGCAGGGGGGAGATCGGAAGAGCG
>NZ_JACJUP010000391.1:0-5327 GCF_014748295.1 Planktothrix sp. FACHB-1355
CACCTCAATCACTGTATGAACATTACCGCGAGGAGAAAAATCTCCTTTGACAGTTACTTCTAAGGGGTCGCAAGCAGCAACGAAGTCATCCAAAATTTGATTAACCGATTCTTCGTGGGAAATGTAGCGATCGCGATAACTATTAATATATAACTTCAGCGCCTTCAACTCCACCACCTTTTCATCTGGAACGTAGTTAATGTGGATTGTGGCAAAATCTGGATAGCCAGAAAACGGACACTTACAAGTAAACTCTGGCAAACTAACGTTGATATTGTAGCGTCGCCCCACACGCGGATTTGGAAAAGTAATCAACTTTCCTTCTGCTATGTGGCGTTCCCCATACTTTATCTGTGAATTTTGCTCTATAACTACAGATTCCGACGAAATAACTGGGTCAGCTGAAGAGTTAGTCATAATCGATACCTAAAAAATAGATGGTGGGTTGTAATCGTTATCGCTGTTTTCGCCTGCTTCCCAATCAGGACAATTCTCGCCTGACCAACCATAAGGGTGCATTCCACAAACAAGCAAATTTCCACCATAAAATTGACCGTGGAAATTACGACAACCAACACAGGCAGGATATTGTGCTATCAAAGGATCTTCTGCATCGCTTACTGTCCATTCCTCATCAAATAATGTGTCTTCAAGCTGAGGAGTAACCCCCAGCATTGGATCGACTATTTCGCTAAAAAACCGTTCGATATCTTCAGATATAGTGCTGTGCAACTGATGAGCGAATTCTTCAGAAAATTCTGCAAACGTTTCTAGCGTTTCAGTCATTTCAAGTAAGAATTGCTCCACTTCATCAGCTACTGTCTCTAGTATTTCAACCAAATTTTTTTGCCATTCTTCCATAGTGTTTATGCTGGGCTGGCTCTCAAAATAAATAGAGAAATTAGCGAGAGAAGCCTTTTAATTTCAACATGATATCCAAAATTATCAGTGATTGTTGAGTGGCAACCTACGCCAGAAGGCTGAATCAAAAAAGTCGGCCATAGACTGCGATCGCCAGTGCGAACAATCCATCTTTTGTAATGATACTAATCTTGCTTCAGACGGCGCAGTTCGTCTTGTAATGACATCACTTGTTGCCGTAAAACATCGACATTCTGACCCTCGCCTCCAGAGGCATCGTCATCTTCTACGACAATTTCAATCCTACGCGGTTCAGACGGTTTGCTGCTCGTCGATGATGAGTCGATCGGTTGCTGTTGCTGGGCTCGGTTTACCATCTCGTCTACTAGGCGTCGGGCGTCCTCTGTAGTCATTTCACCCTTCGCCACCATTTCATCTGCCAGCTTTTGGGCTTGCTCTCTCAGTTCAGCCAGTGTCATACCCGCTCTTTCCCCTGCGGTGGCAACTACACCAACTCCCAGGTAAAAGGCTTTTTTGACAAGATCTCCTAAACCAGCCATAGCCAAAAAACGCTCTTAAAAAAGGGCGACCCGGATACCACGCCTGCTACAAGCATCCCGTATTGCTGCTACCTTCCGGTCCTGACAAGGTTTGGGCGTTGTGGCCGCATGGGTCCAGGTCTATTCTTAGGATAGCATTATTCTTTTTACTTTGTAAGCAGTTCCTGTTTAGATTTTTGCTTTTCGGTGGCAGAGCCTTGAGTACCCAGTTGAATCAGTTCGATCTTGTAGTCATCGGGGTCTTGGATAAAAGCAATTACCGTACTACCGTGTTTCATCGGCCCGGGTTCCCGCACTACTTTACCGCCACGAGCCTTGATTTCTGCACAGGTAGCGTAAATATCATCGACGCCAATGGCAATATGACCGTAAGCATCGCCCAAATCGTACTTGTCAGTACCCCAGTTGTAAGTTAATTCTAAGACCGTGTGGTCAGACTCGTCGCCGTATCCCACAAAAGCCAGAGTAAACTTGCCATCTGGATAATCTTTTTGGCGCAGCAACTTCATACCCAGCACTTGGGTGTAGAACTTAAGGGATTCTTCCAGGTTGCCGACGCGCAGCATTGTATGTAGCAGTCGCATAACCAATTCCAAATGCTTTCACTGTTTTCTATTGTACGGGTTGGCTCGCAGTATCCTCGTCTATCGCCAGTTACACAGCTTTGTTAACAAAATCACAAACCAAATCCGCAGACATTTTTAATCTGGGTGTGAAAAGTCTGTTGAGCATCTATGCTTAACGATCGGGCTTGCAGGAGTGCATCTCGATCCGAAAGCACTGCTGCCCGTCGCAAGCCAATTCTCATCAGCGCTATCACAAGGTTGATTATGACCGACACACTAGATACTGCGATCGAATTTATTCAGGCGCGAGAAATTCTCGACTCTCGCGGGCGTCCTACCGTTGAAGCAGAAGTCCATCTGATTAACGGCGTCATGGGACTAGCCCAAGTTCCCAGCGGTGCTTCTACCGGCACTTTTGAAGCTCACGAACTGCGGGACGGCGATAAAAGCCGTTACGGAGGCAAGGGAGTTCTCACCGCAGTGGAAAATGTCAAAGAAAAAATTGCCCCGGAACTGATCGATCTCGATGCAGTTAACCAGGAACTGATCGATCGCACCATGATCGATTTAGATGGTTCCCAAAATAAATCGAATCTGGGCGCAAATGCTATTTTGGCAGTTTCCCTGGCAGCAGCGAAAGCCAGTGCAGCTGCACTGACCCTGCCTCTATATCGCTACTTGGGTGGCCCTTTGGCTAACCTGTTACCTGTGCCCTTGATGAATGTAATCAACGGTGGTGCCCACGCTGACAACAATGTGGATTTTCAAGAATTCATGATTGTGCCTGTAGGCGCACCTACTTTCCGAGAAGCCTTACGCTGGGGTGCAGAAGTGTTTTCCTCCCTAAGCAAAGTGTTGCACGACAAAGGTTTGCTGACCGGAGTAGGCGATGAAGGTGGATTTGCACCGAACTTAGAATCGAATCAGGCGGCTTTGGATTTGTTGGTAGCTGCCATTGAGAAAGCTGGCTATAAACCTGGAGAAGAAGTTGCTTTGGCGCTAGATGTAGCAGCCAGCGAATTCTACAAACAGGGCCAGTACGTTTATGATGGTGCAGCTCACTCGCCCGCTGAGTTCATCGATTATCTAGCTAAGCTGGTTGGGCAGTATCCGATTGTTTCTATTGAAGATGGACTGCACGAAGAAGACTGGCAAAACTGGACTTTGCTAACCCAGAAGTTAGGTTCTAGCGTCCAGCTAGTCGGCGATGACTTGTTTGTCACCAACCCCACACGGTTGCGAAAAGGCATCGAAACCAATGCCGGTAATGCCATTTTGATTAAGCTCAATCAAATTGGCTCTTTAACGGAAACTTTGGAAACGATCGATATGGCCACTCGCAACAGCTATCGATCGATCATCAGTCACCGTTCTGGCGAAACAGAAGATACCACCATAGCCGACTTAGCTGTAGCTACTCGCGCCGGTCAAATTAAAACTGGTTCCCTCTGTCGCAGCGAACGTGTAGCTAAATACAACCGACTGCTGCGAATTGAGGAAGAATTAGGCGACCAAGCCCTTTACGCAGGCGCTGTCGGGTTAGGGCCAAAGTAAGGCTAGGGCGTCGGGATTAGGGCTTAGGGAAGAGGGAGTGGGGGAGCGGGAGAGTGGGGGAGCGGGAGAGCAGGAGAATAAATCTTTTCCCTTTTCCCTCTTCCCTTTTCCCTCTTCCCTCTCTCTCTTCCCTCTTCCCTCTTCCCTCTTCCCCTAACCCCTAACCCCTAACCCCTAACCCCTAATTAGGGATAAAAACTCATTTGGGGTAGTCCCAAGGTTTCTTCCCAACCGCTCATCAGGTTCATACACTGAACAGCTTGGCCGGCCTGACCTTTCATTAAATTATCTATTACCGACATGACGATAACGCGATCGGTGCGGGGGTCAACTTCGACGCCAATGTAGCAGAGATTTGTACCGCAAGCCCACTTAGTTTGCGGATATACACCACCTGCCAATACTTTCACCCAAGGAGCGTTGCGATAGAAGGCATTGAAGATCGTGATTAAATCTTCTCGCACTAATCCCGGATCTCTAAGGGTGGCGTAAACGGTGGCCAATATCCCCCGCACCATTGGAATTAGGTGAGGAGTAAATTGCACCGTAACTTCATGTCCGGCTAAGTCGCTACAGATTTGCTCGATTTCTGGGGTATGTCTGTGGCGGGCGACGCCATAGGCACCCAAGGAGTTATCTGCTTCTGCCAGCAGCAGATGGGTTTTCGCTTGTCTCCCACCGCCAGAAGTGCCCGATTTGGCATCGATGATCGCAGTTTCTGGCAGAATTAACCCTTGTTTGAGCAGGGGAGAGAGCGCTAGCAAGCTAGCGGTGGGATAGCAACCGGGACATCCCACTAGCTGGGCAGAAGCGATGCGATCGCGATACAGTTCCGGTAAACCGTAAATTGCTGATGCTGCGATTGCTTTGTCGTTGCGATCGCCTCCGTACCATGCTGTATAAGTTTCTATATCAGCAAATCGATAGTCTGCTGAAAGATCCAAAACTTTGCAACCCTTCTCCAACAAAGTTGGTGCCATCTTGTAGGCTAAACCATTGGGAAGAGAGAGAAACACAACTTGACAGCGAGCTGCTATTTGTTCTAAATCTATCGGCTCGATCGTCAGGTCAACTTGATGACCCAGGTGCGGGTACAGATCGGAAAAAGGTTTCCCTGCACTACTTTCACCGCCTAAATATACCAGTTCGACTCCCGGATGTTCCTTTAGGAGCCTTACCAGTTGGACACCGCCGTAACCTGACGCGCCAACAATCCCAACGGGCACGCGCCCCATATCACCCATGATGCTTGACCTTTGTACTTTTTTGGTTTAGAAGAAAACGTTTGAACTTTTGTTGCATTGTAGTAGTTAAGTAGCTGCTACACAAAACTTGGCTAAACTTATTTAAGTCTCACCATTCAACTAGAAATACATAACTTCTAGAGGGTCTGCTTCCTGCTTTCTTCAAGGGAGTAGGCTTCCTACTTGTCCAGAGCGTCAAGAAAGTGTGTAGCCCACCCTATGCGTGCTTTGAACAACTATTCTTGAAGCTTTTAGTCATTTTTCATCCATTATTTTCAACCTATTTAACGAATCGTGGTCTCCCGTTCGACCTTTTTACAGGCTGGTCAGTTTTGAATCGACTGTGGTTTCCAAACCAGATAATTTTGACGCTTGGTTTTCGGCATGGCGGCCAACATATCACAAAACCAGCACGTTGTCAAGTTGATTGCCGCGACCAACTATGAGTAACTTTAGGAATTACTCCCTTCCCGCCGTAAGATGATCGATCGCAAGTAACCTGTTGTTCTTTTCTCCCCCACTCTCCCGCTCCCCCACTCCCC
>NZ_JACJUP010000392.1:0-5308 GCF_014748295.1 Planktothrix sp. FACHB-1355
GTAGATTTCTTAAAACTAGATATCGAAGGTGCTGAAACGGAGGTAATTAAAGATTGCCAAGATTTATTGGTGAATGTAGACAACTTGTTTGTTGAATATCATTCATTTGCTAATCAACCCCAAACTCTCCATATTATAATAAATATACTCACCAAAGCAGGTTATAGGCTTCATGTTCACCAAATGCGCCCTTCTCTTCAGCCGTTTTATCAGTGCGATGTTTACTCAGGTATGGATATGATCTTGAATATTTTTGCTTTTCGTGAGGATAAGTTTTAGGGTAAATACCATGCAAAGTGCTTTTCAAGAAGTGCAATCAATTGATTTTGTAGATATAGGTTGTAGTGGTTCGTTAGAGGAAAAGTGGGAGCAACTATTTCCTCTGTTATCGTATACTGGATTCGATCCAAATTCAGAAGAATGCCAACGTTTGAGTAGCCTTCCTCACCCGTACAAGAGTGCGAAATATTTCCCCTATGCTATTGCTGGCGAAGAGGGAACAAAAACAATTTACTTGACGGAAAGGGTTGGCTGTTCGTCGCTACTACGCCCAAATCACCAGTGGCTGAACCGTTTTTCATATCACGATTTATTTAAAGAAACGGGAACAAGTTCTGTAGTGTGTACGACTCTTAACGCATTAGCGAACAAAGAAGGTTTGAAAGCCGATATTATCAAGATTGACACTCAAGGGCTGGAATTGCCAATATTACAGTCTGGCGATTTAGTTTTGAAAAATGCGTTTTGCGTAGAAACTGAAACGGGATTTTTAGAAAATTACATAGGGGAAACGACTTATGCCCAAATAGATGAATTTATGCGCTCGAAAGGGTTTATGATGTTTGACATCAAAATTTATAAGGTGGGGCGGAAGAATTCTCTAATTGAATATGGGAAACAACAACCGCTTTGGTGTGAAGCTTTGTGGTTGTTCGATCTCATCGGCCAAGGAAAAAACCCTTCTTTGGAGGAAGCCCTTAAATATTTAACTATTTGTAGGGCAATGAAGTGCTTTGATTATGGATTAGAACTGAGTAGGTATTTTAAAGATCTGGGAATTGTAGATAGAGATATGCTAAATTATCTGGAAAAGCCGGAAAACTGGATAATAAAACCCAAACCACCCACATCAACATTGGGAAAAATTTTGAGATGGCTTCCAGAAGATATAAATAAGAGACTGATGTTTGGATTAAAACAAATTATTGAGGAATAACTAAGTAAAATATGAATGTACTTCAGATCAATCAGTCTGATACTATAGGGGGAGCGGCGATCGCGGCATACCGACTGCACGAAGGGTTGTTAGCTCAAGGTATTGACTCGCGGTTGCTGGTGGGAGAAGTCAAAACAAGCAGCGATCGCGTGGCTGTTGTAACCCGCAAACCGCCCATAGAAAACCAAATTTATCGCTTTAGTTGGCGTCTGGGCTTTAATCATATTCACCTTGTTAGCAGCTTTGATATTCCCAAACACCCTTTTTATCAAAAAGCAGATATTCTCAACTTTCACAATCTTCATACTGGCTACTTTAATTATCTGGCAATTCCCTCATTAACCGCTACAAAACCAGCGGTTTTTACCCTCCACGATATGTGGAGTTTTACAGGTCATTGCAGTTATAGTTATGACTGCGATCGCTGGAAAATAGGCTGTGGAAAATGTCCTTACCCGGATATACATCCAGGGATTAATGTAGATAATACCAGCATAGAATGGAAGCTGAAAGATTGGGTATACAGTCGCTCTAATCTCGCAATTGTGGCTTTGAGTAAATGGCTTTACAACGAAGCCAAGCAGAGTATGCTCAACCGCTTTCCTATTTATCACATACCCAACGGCATCGACACGGAAGTTTACCGACCGCTCGATCGCAAAGAGTGTCGTTCCCTGCTGGGTATACCGACAAACAAAAAAGTTATTATGTTCTCTGCGGCGAGTCTCAAAGATCCGCGCAAAGGCAATGACCTGGTATTGAAAGCGCTACAAAGCCTGCCTGCATCGCTAAAAGCCGAAACCGTACTTTTGATTCTCGGTGATGGCGGTGAAGCGATGGCCGAAGCTGCCGATTTGCCTACTGTCAATCTTGGCTTTGCCAGTGGCGATCGCCTCAAAGCCATTGCCTATTCTACTGCCGATGTATTTGTTTTTCCCACCCGCGCCGATAATTTACCGCTGGTGTTGCAAGAAAGTATGGCTTGTGGTACGCCGATGGTTTCGTTTAAAATAGGCGGAGTTCCGGATCTGGTACGTCCAGGTATCACTGGCTACTTAGCAGCCCCGGACGATATCGAAGACTTTCGTAACGGTATTGTCCAACTATTAGAAGATGAAAATTTACGCGAGCGCATGAGCCAGCAGTGTCGGACGATCGCTCTTCAAGAATACTCTCTGGAACTACAGGCTCATCGATATATTGAATTGTATCGTCAATTGTTGCACAATTAAACTAAATTTTAGTTGCTAGCACTTGCTTTATTTATATTATCATGCCACCCATCGCTAAAGCTCTAACTCTCAAAGACTTACCCGCTCCACCGCCCGATCGAACCGGGTGGCCTTGGACTGAGGAAAGTCAACCATTGCCAGACCGAATGCCCGATCGTTCTGAATGGCCCCGAATCAGTATAGTTACTCCCAGTTATAACTATGGCCACTTTATTGAGGAAACAATACGTTCTGTACTGCTCCAAGGCTATCCAAATTTAGAGTACATTATTATTGATGGTGGTTCTACCGATCGTACAGTTGAAATTATCAAGAAGTATGAAAAGTACATAACATACTGGGTAAGCGAACCAGACGAAGGGCAGACAGATGCTATCAATAAAGGCTTTCAACTGTGTACAGGCCAAATTTTTGCTTGGTTGAATGCAGATTGCTCTTACACTATTTCAGCACTAGAAAAAGTAGTCAACTATTATTTAAACGGCTACAAATTGATTGCTGGAGGATGCGTTGTTGTCTACAATGATGGTCGCGAAGAAGCTGTATATTCTGTACCCACAGATTTTGAACGTTATCTTAAGTTTTGGATTGCAGGTTGCGGTTTCACCCAAGCTGATGTTTTTCTTGACAAAGAGCTAGCAGATGATTGTTTCCCCTTAGACAAAAAACTTTATATGGTCATGGATTACCAATACTTTCTGAGAGCCCTTAGCAAAAACCCCAAACAAATTTATTTGCAGCAAACTTGGTCAAAAGACAAGCTACATGGAAGTAACAAAACATTGATTCCTTATGAAGGAGGAATGGCAGAGTTTAGTCGAGTAGCTTTAGCCGAATCGACACAATTACCTTTGATTCGGCGCATAATTTATAGAATGGACGTAAAAGATTACTTAGTTATCCATTCTTTGACAGATGGTAAATATCCAGATGGGAAAGTGGGTTTATTGACGGCTTTATTTGCCAGACCAACTCTGCTACGGTGGCCAGTTTTTTGGAAGATGGTTATAAAAGCAATTTTCGGCCAGAAAGTATACTCTTGGGTTATGAAATCGGTAGGCCGTTAATGCTTCTCCTAGTGCAGTGCCTACTTAATTGAGTCTAGAGAATCATTGGTGACAATAGGAATTTGGATAAATGTTATGAAAACAAGTTTATTAAATTATTATAGAGCTTGGTTTCCATTAAGTATCAGGGAGCGATTGCGCCCGCTCAAACATCCCGTCAAAACTTTGATAATCTCAGCTATTTCTAAAAGTTACATACTTATTAAAGCCAAGCCAATATGGTGTTACTAAAAGACCCTATACGACTAATAAATGTTGAGTACCGTGCAGCTAGGATGCAGGGATATGCTTTTTGTTCTGTGTATCGTGCAGCACTTCCTTGGATAGTAAAGCGTCCCATCGCCCAATCTCGAAAAGTTCCCGTGAAGGTCTACTCTTTTTCGTGCGATCGCGATTTACCGGAACAGGTAGCGAGTATTCGCTCTTTTGTCCGTTATGTAGGTATTCCTGACCAGTTCATAGTCGTTTCTGACGGTACTTATGCTCCCGATAGCTGTCAGTTGCTTCGCCAAATAAGTCCTTGTGTAGACGTAGTACATATGGACAGCTTGGTCAAAAAAGATTTAATTGAATGTTTGCGTAAATATGCAAATATTCATCCATTGGGTAAAAAGCTTTCTGTCTTAATGTCTATCCCTATTAACCAAACAACTATCTACGCCGATTCAGATATTCTATTTTTTCCGGGTGCTGATGAATTAATTAGTTTGGTAGAAATGGGCGATGGCCAACCCCGCTATTTGCTTGATTGTGCTACCGCCTTAGATGAGCGCTTGCTTGACAATGAATCAGAAAAAGCCAATCCCGTCAACAGTGGATTTATGTTACTAAACAAGCCATTAGATTGGGAGAAGCCTCTAAATCGCTTAGCGCAACTTCAGGAAATTCCTAACTACTTCACAGAACAAACTATGGTGCATTTAACAATGCACTGTAACAAAGCATTGCCTCTCGATCCCACCCGATTTTTAGTGCGTCGTGACGATGAGTTCATTTATGCAGATAAATATGCAGGTAAAACAATAGTTTTAAGGCATTATATTAATCCGGTTAGACATAAGTTTTGGTTGAGTACTAAAATATAATATTTGAACAATGGCTCAAACTTTAAAAATTCTGATGATACTCCATATGCCTTGGCATCGCGACTTGGGAGGTTCGCGAGTTCAACTGGAGTTGGCAGACGAATTTCGGGCAATGGGACATGAAGTGCAGAAATTCGACTATAACGATGCTTTTCCGGAAGAAAATTCATCTTTCTTGCAAAGATTAACTCGTCCCAGTTTTGCAAGTAAAGCAAAAGCTTTTGTGCAGGCAAATGCCCATCGGTTTGATATTATCGACGCTCACCAAGGCAATTTACCTTTTTCTAAGCAAGAATTAGGTATTAAAGGTTTACTTGTTGCCCGTTCCGTGGGATTATATGCCTTTTACGAGGAATTTGCCAAGCAAGAAAAAATTAAATGGCCACCAAAAAGAAAGAAAACTTTGATTGGAAACTGGCTGCGATCTTGGCTGTCTAGAAAGGAAATCTCTGACTGTTTGCCGAGTTTGCAAAACTGCGATGTTATCAACGTGCCCAATCAGGACGAACAAGCCTATGTCCGCGATGTGCTGGGTATGGGAGAGAAGTGTTTTGTCTTTCCCTTCGGACTCTCCCCAAAGCGACAACAAGCATTTGCCCAAGCGGTTCAACCTGCGGCGGTGCGGCTAGCTTCTAAGCAGGTTGTTTTCATCGGTACTTGGGGAGCGCGGAAGGGGGCTAGAGATTTTGCAGAAATTATGATGCGTAC
>NZ_JACJUP010000393.1:0-5311 GCF_014748295.1 Planktothrix sp. FACHB-1355
TTAGTAAAGCTGGCAGAAAATAATCCCAAAATTGTCGGTATTACGGCGGCGATGGCAACCGGAACTGGTTTGGATAAATTGCACGCTAAATTACCCAAACAATATATAGATGTGGGTATTGCGGAACAGCACGCGGTTACTTTGGCAGCTGGTTTAACTTGCGAAGGAATTCGTCCTGTTGTGGCAATTTATTCTACTTTCTTGCAACGCGCCTTCGACCAAATAATTCACGATGTTTGCATCCAAAACTTGCCTGTTTTCTTCTGTATGGATAGGGCGGGAATTGTGGGTGCTGATGGCCCGACTCACCAAGGAATGTACGATATTTCTTATTTGCGCTGCATTCCCAATATGGTGTTAATGGCACCGAAAGATGAGGCAGAATTGCAGCAGATGCTCGTGACGGGGATAAACTATACTGATGGACCGATCGCACTTCGCTATCCTCGCGGTAACGGCTATGGTGTACCCTTGATGGAGGAAGGTTGGGAAGGTTTGCCGATCGGTAAAGCTGAAATTCTCCGTCAAGGCGACGACGTGCTGATCTTAGGCTACGGTTCGATGGTTTATCCGTCAATGCAAGCAGCCGAAATTCTCAGCGAATATGGGATTGAAGCTACCGTAATTAATGCGCGATTTGCCAAACCTTTGGATACCGAATTAATTCTGCCTTTGGCAAAACAAATCGGTCGCGTTGTTACCCTCGAAGAAGGCTGCATTATGGGCGGCTTTGGTTCGGCAGTTGTCGAAAGTTTAATGGATAATGATGTGGTAGTGCCAGTCAAACGGATTGGCGTACCTGATATTTTAGTCGATCATGCCGAACCCAAAGAGTCTTTTGCACAACTCGGTTTGACGCCGCCGCAAATTGCGGAACGGGTGCGAAATGCTTTCTTTAGCAAGCAACCTTCTGTTGTGAGTTAGTTGGAAAAGTTTTAACCGCTTTGTGTTTGTTTGCATTTATCGGCGGTTATGAATAATCCCAGAAATCCGGTTTCTTCAATAAACCGGGTTTCTCTATACCTCAATCACCTGAAAAAGGCTGTAAAAATAAAAAAACCCTGGTGGTTAGCCAAGGTAGAATTAGGAGAGCTTGAAGATGTTAGACACTATCAGCTTTTTTAAAAGCTTTTCAAAATTTTGTTTGGTTATGTAAATAATTGTAAACGCGACTTTGACATTTAGTCAACTGGTTGAACAATTTTGTGATATAAGGATTTCTTGTGGTTCCTATATAGACAGCCTATAATGTTTCGGTCTGGCATCCGATCGCGATCGCAACTCCAGCGCGTGTTAGGCTAAACTTAGGAAAGCAAGATCGAACCTCGCTTTGTATGAGCGATCGCAACATCATTACGATCGAACCAGGTAAACGTGGCGGTAAGCCTTGTATTAGACGGATGCGGATTGCAGTATACGATGTTTTAGGCTGGTTAGCAGCTGGTATGTCTGTGGCAGAAATTTTAGATGACTTTCCAGAATTGACAGAAGAAGATATTAAAGCTTGTCTGGAATTTGCAGCGGATCGAGAACATCGTTTGATTGCTATAGTAGGCGAAAGTTGAAACTACTATTTGACCAAAACAAACATGGAAGATGAATTGCGATCGGAATACGATCTAAGAAGCTTGCGGGTGAGAAAGCTTGGCCCAGGATGGCAAAGCGTTGGTGGCGTGACTGTGCATTTAGAAGCTGATGTGGCAGAAATATTTCCTGATTCTGTAGCAGTAAATGAAGCGCTCAGGTTTTTGATTAGAATTATGAAAGATAATAAGCCATTGGATAATTTATCTGTTCGTAGAGATGACAGTTAATGTCGTTTTATCAATTTTACTGATAGATTTTTTCTCTTTTCAGGTACTCGTCTTTAATTCCTAGCTTAAAAGTGGGAAATGAATATTTTGGTTTTGGGATGACTGAAAAAGATACCTCTACTTCATCGCCATCTTTTATGTTTTCTGGCAGAGAGTCTGTGAGAATAATGCTTTTTCCTTTGATATAACCTTTCATAGCGCTTAGGTTTCCTTCTTTAATACTTGATACAATTATATTACCACAAGGTTTTCCCTAATTCACTTTCCTCTCAATATCCATCCCAGATAGCGGTTTACAATCTACAAAACTAACTGAATCTGGATCGAGAAAACCAGATATCGCCATTTCTAATACGGCTTCTACCGGATATTCAATTTCTGCTGAATATGCAATCAACGCCTGCTTAATTTTATTGGGAAGCGCATCAAGAAAAGCATTTGCGGTGGCTGGTGATAGGTGTTCTGTTGCAGTTTCCATTATGCTTTATTCCTCTTGCCTGATATCATATTATTACCCAGTCCTCTTGAGAGGACTTTCGCTATGACGCTGGGGTTTGAACCCCAGGCGGGCTTTGTTTGCCAATACCAAATCTAAGCGGACTTCTCTTCTAATCCAATATCTCCTAACAACCATAATCAAGCTGCCACAGAAATTGATTTTGCCTTCAGGGATGGTTCGGGAATAGCTTGACCATCCTCTCGAAGAGTGTCAATATAAAGCTGGATAGCTTCTTTAATATTGTTTTCTGTCTCTTCAAGTGTCTTACCTGTAGAAATACAACCAGGTAAATCGGGAACATAAGCGGAATAGTTACTGCCAGCCCATTCAAAAATTACCACATATTCTTTCATTATTCATCCTCCAATTGTGCTTGTTTCCAAATACTTTTGAGAGTTCCAATAGCGACTTCATCAGAGAAATTAAATATAAAGCTACCACTATCTAAACTATGTCTCGTCCCTGTCGTCAACTTCTGCCTGCATATTGCTACCACGTTACCGTTCGCTGCAATAATCGGGAGTTTCGATTAACTCGCTTTGAGTGTCGAGAAGTATTTCTTTATGCTATCAAACGCTGTCAGGATAAATATAGATTCAAGCTTTACGCATTGTGTATTATGAGCATCGAATCGCTGGAATGACGAGTTTTCGTAGCAAAGAAGGCGGAAAACAATTCTTTACATTCTGCGAAAACCTTTATATGCTACAGTTTACAAGTCTCGATGCGAGAGAAGAGAACCCCCCAAAACCCCCCAAAAAAACCAAACGACGCAAACGCACCCGGGAGTTGGCCCATAGGTGCTGAGATATTAAAAATATACTCTGAGTAAGGAATATATTTCCCCTCTCGCATCCATCCTACGCGATCGCAATACCTTTCCCAAGTTTCCTTATAATACTTCCCATCTGGAATACCACCGCATTCCAGATAAATTTTCTTCTGGACGCTGAAGCCAAAACGCCCATTGCTGTATTTTACCCATAATCCGTCAATCTTTCGCAAGTCCTCACAAGGAAAATTCAGCAAATCTTCCGAACTAAACCACTGTCCCTCTTCCTTCCCTACAGTCAAAATCATCAACCGATAAGTTTCTTCATCTGCCTTTTGCCATTCTCCATTTTGCAGATATCGTTCTAAATCCCGATAGCGAAACAGTTGCAACTGTTCTGCCAGATTCGAGTCTACCTTTCTAGTAGTTTGCCGCCAACAATCATACGCAACAGACACGGCTTCGCGAGAGCCATTATTACAAGCTTCTCGAATCAAATTAGTAGGATTAACTTGAGCAGCATAGAGAAGAATTGTTTCCCGCCACCAAGAATCACCAAAGTGCTGAAACAATAAACTTTCTTGCCCAATTTTTTTAATTTGTACCGCAGCTAAGTAATTTTGAAAACTCAAATGGGCAAACTCGTACTCCTCCGGTTCCCTTTCTACTAACAATTCGCTAACTTTCACTACTTCCTCCAAGAAAGCTGCTGGTTGAACGTCATCATCCAGGGTCGCTAGATGACTTTGAATCAAAACCATTAACTCATTTTGGGGAAGAATGGGACGATTTTGCTGCACCATTTCCAAAGCAACGCTTTGCAAAACTTCCTGACTTTCTTTAGCAGGTAATAGTAAATTAATTCGCTTTGCTAAAGGTCTATCTCCCAGTTGTAACTGACAAATTGCCTTATAAAGTTCCGTGCGTTTGCGAGGCAGTTCGTTCCCCGGATAAGAATTGTGAAAAGTAGCAATCATATTCAGCAGTAGGGGATTTTGCGCCATGTCTTTCAATTCGCTGCGCTGTTCTATCTGCTGCATCAAATCCGTTCCTTTCCGAATCGCTTCCTGCTTCACTTCGGGAGTATTGCGTCCTGCTCTAGCATACAGTTCCCGATGGAAATACCACCGTTCGATAAACCGTTGTCGTTGGTCTGAGTTAAAAGGTTTCACGAACAGGGAAGTTTGCGGTTTAGTAGCTGCCGAGTAATCCTTGTAACCGCCGGGACGGGAAGTGAGGAAAAAGACCGAGTTGGGATAATCTTCCATCTGCCGACTTATCCACTCGCTTATCTGCTGTCGCTGTCCTTCTGCCACTTCATCAAAACCATCCAACATCACCAAAGCATCCCCTCGCCGCAACAAATTTTCTACCCAGTTAGCAGGTAAACTGAGGCGTTTTCCATCTGGAAGTTGGGGAATATGATGTTGGGTAATCAAATCTGCTAAGTTAGGTGCGTCTTCTTGCCCTAACAAATCTCGCCATTTCCGCAGATATAGCAAAAAGGGAATTAATCGAGGTGCTTGATAGCGCAGGCGAGCGCGTTTCGGCTTTTCACAATAAGTATAAGTAATGTGGCGCAGTAGAGTAGTTTTGCCGTAGCCACCCCAAGCTAAGATGACCATCCGCCGATAAGCCGGAATTTTCTGCATCCTTGCCAGAAAATCCCAGATTTTCAATCCTTCAGCTTTTGCCTGCATCGCGGCGACATCTTCAACATCTTTTTGCCGCAAACCGGGCGATAAAGACATCGTATGGACATCGCTCAATTCCAGAGGAACAAAAACTTCCTCTAGCGTGGGAGTAAAATTCTGGTTAAAGCCTTCTGTTATATAGTCACGACAGGCATTTGCCTGACATCGGAGATACTTATCCTCAAATCCGGATAGTTGCCAACGCAGCGCCCTATCCAACTTTTCCATAAATTTAACCAAGGCGTCTGCATCCTGCTTGCCTCGGTCAGTATAAATTTCGCGCATTCTGGCAATGAAACTTTCCGTATAAGCTGCCCAAATAGCGGTGACAACTGTTGCCGGAAACATCAAAATTGCCAGCATCCAATCTTGCTCTAATAAAAAATGGACAAATAACCAACCACTACCGCCAAGGGGACTCCACTGAATCAATGCCTGAACGCTTTTCTGAACAAATTTGCGTTCCGGTTTCTCCTCCGGCGGTGACTGAGGCGCAGATTCTAGTTTCTTCTCTGTTTCCGGCTTCTTCTCT
>NZ_JACJUP010000394.1:0-5328 GCF_014748295.1 Planktothrix sp. FACHB-1355
GTTTTTTAACCCACTATCTCACTCAACTTTAACATTCATTCAGGAACATTTTTACCCATAAATATGAAAAAATCAAAGTGAGAGCGATCGTTCGCTAGATCGAGTTTGATTTGAGCGATCGCAACTAATTAAATGTAGTTTAAAATACAAATTACCGAGCCAAAATTGGGTAACGAATTTTCTCGCGCCAACTCGTTATTATGCTTTTTCTGCATTTCAAAATGTTATATTTGCATTAGCAATACCAAGCAGCTAACTGATTTATTGCAAAATAATCTTAATTACGCTAGCTTCACAAACAGTAGGGGAATCAGAATATATTAAAAAACTGTAAAGCTTCTATATAAAGCTAATTTATTTTTAACAAAAAAAGGTAAAAAAAACGAGTAATATGAGATTACCTGCTAAAAGTTACCCTTTGCAAAAACTGACACGAAGGAGTTTAGACAATGGCACAACTAACTGGTTTGACATTTGGGGGAAAAAATTGGATACCCCAATTTGTGCAAGCAATCAATCAAGCTAAATGTATTGGCTGTGGCAGATGTTTTAAAGTTTGTGGGCGCAATGTGCTGTCGCTCAGAGCGATGAACGAAGAGGGAGAATTTGTGGACAATGAGGAAGATGACGAGATCGAACGCAAGGTGATGACGATCGCCAACCAAGGTAATTGTGTCGGTTGTCAAGCTTGCGCGAGGATTTGTCCCAAAAACTGCTACACTCATGCGGCATATGCGCTCGCTTAAATCGTTTTTGGCTACCAACTTAAATCGGCAGACTTGGTTTATAGAAGACAAGTTTTAAACAATTAGTCATTCCTAGCCAAGCAGATTTTGTGGATAGCTTCTTAACGTGGGGCAAGGTTGGAAATAACCTTGTTTACTTGTCCCCTTGTCCCTTTGTCTACCTACTGGAGATGGAGATGCAAGTAACGGAAGAAAAAGTTTCCTGGTACGACGTTCCAGCCGATATTAAACACTTGTTAGTGTTAGCGGCGGAAAATTGGGAAAATAGCGCTAAATCAGAAGAGTACATGAACCAAGCCTTGGCGAAAACAGGAAATAATACAGATGTCCTGGTAGCAGCATATCGGTATTTTTTCTACAAAAATAATCAGCCAATGGCACTTGTGATGGCAACTAAAGTTGTGGAAAATGTCAAGGAATCAGAAAAATTGCCGGACGATTGGTCAGAGTTAAAGCCAATCTTAGAAACTCGGAAAAACGAAGCGGAAATTCGGCTGTATTTAAACGCCTATGCGGCTTCTGGATTTGTGCTGGCTAAGTTGGGAGAAATAGAGAAGGCTCTAGAGGTAATGTCGAGAGTTAAAGAGATTGACGATCGCAATGAATTTGGAGCTAAGACTATATTTGAAATACTAACTCGTCCGCCAGAAGAGGATTAAAGATTGCCAAAGGCGATCGAGTTAACGCAAACAAAAGTTTTCACCACTCATATCCCCAAAACAATAGCCTTCTTTAGTCAGGATAATAACTGACTTAACTGTGGAGAATTGCTTCAGCGTAGCCTCAACAGAACTTTTGACGCGAGCATCATCTCCTATCCCATCGGATGGGTAAGTTGATGTGCGATCGCTACTTTTAGTTCCGGCACTTCAACTTATTCTGCCGAGTCTATATCTTGACAGCATTACGCAAAGAATCTTTACTATAGTTACTATCAGTCTAGCCGTTTTGAGAGATTGACTGCTCCTGTTACAGATGGGTGTGGTTGCACTTCTGTGCTACAGTATAATACAAAGGATGTTACCAGGGAAGTTATCGCTATCTCAGATAACTTCCCTGGTATGACATCGGACTCAAGTCTGCCTTAGATCGAATCAGAAGAGAATTTTCTTGAGGTGCGATCGAAAACAGACGAATGGCAAAATCGAGCATACAATCAAGAAAGTAGTAAACTAGGCTGAATACAGGAATCCTAATTATGGCCCAGTATCAGAAGATAGAATATCGCATTGGCGCTGACGGCAAGATAGTTGAAACCGTCCTCAATGGCGTTGGCTCCAGCTGCACCGAAAACACTTCAGGAATTGAAAAAGCTCTGGGCAAAGTGGAATCGCAAAAACTGTTTCCAGAATATTATCAAGATGGCGAAGAGCTAATTAACGAACAAACGCAAAACCAAACGGAAATGTAGAGTAGTGGTGATGGTTAACGACCCCAATCTATTCTGGTTTGGTTGCGTTTTGTGGTTGGTTAGCATTTGGCTAATTTTCAGTCTGCTTCGTTCTGATGAAGCTAAATCTGACAAGGAGAACGATACGGCTGCTGAAAAGCGTTTCCAAGCAGAAGCAGCCAACGAAAAAATCGAAGCCTTGCGCCAAGAATGTCTGCGGCTGCGAGAAGAATTGCAGCAGCAATCAACACAGCTAAAAGCTGAGTTCGAGAATGCTACCTTCTCCCAATTGCAAACACTGCTAACCAACTATCCCAGCGTTCGCAAAATGACGGAAGCGAAACCAGATTTACCAGCTAAAAATTTGGTGGCGCTGTTTGCTCCGTTGGATAATGTTTTGGAGAGTTGGGGGTATGAAAGAATTGGTTCTGCTTGGGAACAAGTGCCATTCAATCCCCAACTGCATCAACCGGATACGAATGATATTACGGAAGGAGAGTTGGTTTATATTCGGTTTGTCGGGTATCGAGACGGCTCGCGCATTCTTTCTCCCGCCAAAGTCAGCCGTAATTTACCAATTTCGCCTCCACCTAAATGATTGGAATTTGCAGATTTCAAAGCTTTGGAATCTGCAATCTGAAATCTGAAATTAACCAATTACTGATGAATGATAGCTAATGACAGTTGTTGCCATCGATTTCGGAACAAGCAACACCGTCGTCTGCACTCTAGATCCCGCAACGCAGACGCCACGGACGCTGAAATTTAAAGCCATATCGCGAGGATTTGAAACACCTGGCGGTCAAGTATTTGTAGTCCCAACGCTGGTATACGTCCAAAAGGAAAACCGCCTCGTGTTTGGGGAACAGGTGCGATCGCAACGTCTCGCTTTTAACGAAACAGAGCGACTTTTTCAGGCATTCAAACGCGATTTAGCCGCAGATTTTCAGCCGCCACCCCGTCAAATTGATGGTAACAGTTACTCGGCAGAATCAGTATCGGAACTGTTTATCAAAGAAATTTGGCAACAAATAGAGCCAGAAAAACTGCAACCCAAGAACGTAATTTTTACCGTACCTGTGGGTGCATTTGAACGCTATCTTGACTGGTTTCGCGATATTGGCGAAAAACTGGGCGTTCCGGAAGTGCAAATCGTAGATGAATCTACAGCCGCAGCGCTTGGTTATGCGGTGAAAAGACCGGGTTCTGTGGTTTTAGTAGTAGATTTTGGCGGCGGAACTCTGGATTTAAGCTTAGTTCGCACCCAAGCAGCCAGCGGCGGACAAAAAATATTAAAAGCTGAAGTAATAGCCAAATCCGATGCTTATGTCGGCGGTGTTGATATAGATGTTTGGATTGTCGAACATTATTTGCGGCGAATTGGTTCTTCGCGACAAGAAATAAAAGAAATTGGTTGGCAGAATTTATTGCAAATCGCAGAAAAGCTGAAAATTCAATTATCAACTGCAAGTGAAGCCAAAGATAGTTGGTTCGACGATGAAAACTTTATTGCCCACGAATTGAATTTAAGTCGAGATGAATTAGAAGAAATACTGGAAAATCAACAGTTATTAGAACAACTGCGGCAAGCTTTGGATGAAGTGGTAGCGGTTGCTTACAACAAAGGCGTCAGCAAAACTGATATCGAACTGGTGGCGCTGGTGGGAGGTAGCTGTTTAATTCCGGCAGTGCAGCAATTAGTTATATCTTATTTTGGCAAATCGCGGGTGAAAATAGGCAAGCCATTTGAAGCGATCGCGCACGGTGCGCTGACACTTCCGCAGATAATAGAAGTGGAGGATTATCTGCGACATGGCTATGCAATTCGTCTCTGGGAACCGCAAATGCGAACTTATTCTTATTTTCCTTTGTTTGAAAAGGGAACTAAATATCCCTGCCAACGCGACGAACCGCTGATATTGCAAACAGCATTAGAGGGACAGCGAGAAATTCGTTTGGATATTGGCGAATTGGCAGAAATATCCCACGCAGAAGTAACCTTTGATGCGCTGGGAAGAATGACGAGTGGTAGCGTGCATCAAGAGTCAGAATTTCGTTCTTTGGAAAGCCATCACGAACAAGTTTGCGTAGCGCATCTCGACCCACCGGGACAACTAGGCATAGATAGGATCGAAGTAAATTTTGAAGTGAATGAAGGGCGGGTTTTGTTGGCAACAGTGAAAGATTTGTTGACGAGACGAGTGTTGGTGGAGAGAAGTGCGATCGCGAAACTTCAGTAATTAAAATATCGATCGTGGGAGAGTTGCTTGCAGATTGAATAGCGATCGCACTTCCTCAACTTGAGATTAAATTCCTGATATCTTCGTAATTAGTCACTTTTTCGCTTTTCTTTAATAGCGCAGTCATGGCAAGGGTGGGAATAGGCGGACTAAAATAGTAACCTTGAATTTCATGGCAACCTTGTGCTTTCACATATTCGCACTGTTCTTGTGTTTCTACGCCTTCAGCGGTGATATTTAAGTCTAGGCTTTTTGCCAAAGTGATAATTGCGTTGGTAACTGCTCCATCATGGGAGTTAGAAACAACGTCGCGCACAAAAGAGCGATCGATCTTCAGAGTATGGATGGGAAAACGTCTCAAATAATTTAAAGATGAATATCCGGTGCCAAAATCATCCAGTGCTAACTTCACACCTAACTCGCGCAATTCTTCCAGTACCCTAATTGACTGTTCGAGATTCTCCATCATCAAACTTTCCGTAACTTCAAGTTCTAAATAAGCGGGATTGAGTTGTGTCTCATTGAGGATAGAAGCGATGCGTTCAACTAAATTCAGTTGTGCCAATTGGCGAGCTGACAAATTAACCGCTACCCGCAACGATTGGGATAACGATTCTTGCCAGAGTCGGTTTTGAGTGCAAGCGGTGCGTATCACCCATTCCCCAATGGGAACGATCGAACCATTAGCCTCTGCAATCGGGATGAATTTGGCTGGCGAGACGAGTCCAAGTTCGGGGTTTTGCCAACGCAATAAAGCTTCGACACTCACAATTTTACCCGTAGTTGTATCAACTCTAGGCTGATAGTAAAGTACCAGTTCGTTTCGCTGTAAAGCATAACGCAATTTACTTTCCAAAGCTAACCGTTCCTGCAATTGGGAATTCATGTTAGCTGAGTAAAACTGATAGTTATTTGGCATCTGGCGATAGGCTTCATCGACTGCTGTATTGGC
>NZ_JACJUP010000395.1:0-5357 GCF_014748295.1 Planktothrix sp. FACHB-1355
CCACAGGTTCGGGGAAAACATTAATTGGAGAATACGCCATTCACCGTGCCTTAGCGCGGAACAGACGAGTATTTTACACCACACCCCTCAAAGCACTTTCCAACCAAAAGTGGCGCGACTTCAGCGAGCAGTTTGGGCCAAACATGGTGGGATTGCTGACCGGTGATATGTCGATCGACCGGGACGCCCCTATCTTGGTGATGACTACAGAAATCTTCCGCAATATGCTCTACGGCACACCAATAGGGGAAGTTGGCACATCGTTAGTTGGAGTGGATGCGGTAGTCCTGGATGAGTGCCACTACATGAACGATCGCCAGCGGGGTACAGTTTGGGAAGAATCGATCATCTACTGTCCCCGCGAAATTCAATTAGTCGCGCTTTCCGCCACCGTTGCCAACAGCGAACAGCTGACCGACTGGATCGGTAACGTTCACGGCCCAACCGAACTGATTTACTCAGACTTCCGCCCCGTACCTCTGGAATTTCACTTTTGTTCTCCCAAAGGATTATTTCCTCTCCTAAACGACGATCTAACCAAAATCAATCCTCGCCTCAAACCTAAAGGCCCACAAAAACAACCGGGAAAACGACCGGAAAGTCCGAGTTTGAACTTTGTGCTGAGTCAATTGCGGGAACGCGATATGTTACCGGCAATTTATTTTATCTTCAGCCGTCGGGGTTGCGACCAAGCCGTGGAAGAAGTGGGCGACCTGACGCTGGTGAATAAAGCAGAAGCGCAACAGCTAAGACGGAGAATCGAAGAATTTTTGGCACGCTATCCCGAAGCAGGCAGATCTGGACAGATCGAACCGCTTTCTAGGGGGATTGCGGCCCATCACGCGGGCATTTTACCGACTTGGAAAGGTTTGGTAGAAGAACTTTTTCAAGAAGGATTGATTAAAGTGGTGTTTGCCACGGAAACTCTGGCAGCTGGGATTAATATGCCCGCTCGGACAACCGTAATTTCCACCCTCTCCAAGCGTACCGATCGCGGACACAGGTTACTCAACGCCTCGGAATTCTTGCAAATGGCCGGACGGGCGGGGCGTCGGGGGATGGACGAACGGGGCTATGTGGCGACGCTGCAAACACCTTTTGAAGGAGCGAAGGAAGCTGCTTACCTGGCAACATCCAAACCCGATCCGCTCGTCAGCCAGTTTACACCCAGCTACGGTATGGTGTTGAACCTACTGCAAACTCACAGTATAGAAGAGGCGAAAGCTTTGGTAGAACGCAGTTTCGGTCAGTATTTGGCAACACTGTACCTCAAACCGCAGCAACAAGCGATCGCCGATCTGGAATCTGAACTGGCAAATCTCCAGTCTCAAATGCAGCAAGTCGAACCCGCCGCTTTAGCTAATTATGAAAAATTACAACAGCGACTCAAAGTAGAACGGCAATTGCTCAAAACCCTACAACAGCAGTCTGCCTCTATGCAAGCGGGCGACATGGCATTAGCCCTCCACTATGCTGTAGCGGGAACTATACTCAGCCTCAAAGGCAAACACGTACCTGTGTCTACTCCTGTGCCGGCCACCTTGGTGAATAAAATACCCGGCCCCGGACAAAGCCCCTACCTGATCTGTCTGGGAAAGGATAACCGCTGGTATGTGGTGGGGACAATTGACGTGGTTGGCTTTCATGCCGAATTGCCTCGTATTGCCGCTGTCGATCGCCTGTCAGGGCCACCGCCCGATATGGCCATGAAACTCGGTAGCGTGCGTACAGGTACGGAAGTAACTGCTGTTGTCGCCAATACCATCCCCATACCACCGCCGCCGTCAGATCCCCCAGAAGTCTTAGCCCAAGCTGAATCGGTCAAAGCACTGGAAGCGCAGGTGGCAGCTCATCCCATCCATCGCTGGGGCAATCCCGGTACGCTGCTCAAACGCTATCGCCGGATCGTATCTTTGCAGGAAGAGATCGGCGATCGTCAAGCAAAACTCGACAGACAAACCCAACGCCATTGGGAAGAATTCCTCGACCTGATCCAAATTTTACAAGGGTTTGGTTGCTTGGAAGGATTAGTACCCACCCGGATGGGTCAAGCAGCAGCAGCCATTAGGGGGGATAACGAGCTGTGGTTGGGACTGGCGCTGATGTCGAGAGAATTTGACGATTTAGACCCTCATCACCTAGCGGCTGCTTGTGCAGCTCTGGTCACCGAGACACCCCGCCCAGATGCCAGAACTAACTACGATCCCGCTCCACAAGTGGAAGAAGCTATGGGCAAATTGCGCTCTTTGCGCCGCCAGCTATTCCAAATGCAGCGTCGGCACAACGTAGCTTTGCCAGTTTGGCTTGAGGATGATTTAATTGGTTTGGTGCAAGAATGGGCGTTGGGCGTAGAGTGGGTGCATCTGTGCGAAAACACAACCTTAGATGAAGGAGACGTAGTGCGGATGTTACGCCGGACGTTAGATTTTCTCTCGCAAATACCCCATGTACCTTATTTGTCCGATTCATTAAAGCAAAATGCCAGTCGCGCCATCCAACTGATGGATCGATTCCCAGTTAATGAGATTGTCGGCTAAGAATTTTAGATTTTAGATTTTAGATTTTAGATTTTAAGTTCGATCTCAAATCTGAAATCTCAAATCTAAAATTTCAAATTGGTGTGAGGAGTGACAAATCAGGTGTTAAGAGTGAGGAGAAAGGCGTCAGTTCCAGTTTCATCTATTTCTGGGCAAAAGTTACTCGTAAATAAACAGCAAAAGGCAAAAATAACAAAAATAAACTATCTCCTTACTTTGTTTATTTTGCCTTTTTCCTTTGCACTTTTACCTTTTGCTCCTGCGGAAGCACAAGCTATTCGCTTGGGTGTAGTGCGTAGCTCCGATAACGCTACCCAATGGAGCGGTATTACCACTCGGTTAGGCGAAAGCGGGCTGCCTTATTGTGTAGTAGATTGGCAAAAAGTCCAGAATGCGACAGATTTGAACGGTATCTCGGTGATTTTCTTGCCAAATGTGGAAAGTTTGACTCAAGAGCAGGCGATCGCTCTGGAAGGATGGATGAGCAAAGGCGGTCGTGCGATCGTCAGCGGGCCGATGGGTAACCTCTCTCCCCCTGGCGTGCGCCAAATGTTACGCAGTCTCCTGGGCGCTTACTGGGCTTTTCCCCTCTCAGCACCAGAAGCGCTGCAACCGATGCGAACGAGAACGCAAGAGTGGGTGCGCCAAGAACTCAGTGGCACTATTCACGGCGGCGTCATCATTCCTACCGGTTTGAACAGTCAAGCCGCCGCCACATGGACGATTAGCGACTCGCCACCGGCAGTTGTGACAACTAACCGAACAACTTTTTTTGGCTGGCGCTGGGGTGTCAATAGTGCCGCTAGTTCTCAATTAGATTTGGCTTGGCTGAAGGCGGCTCTGACCCGTTACGGCAATATCGCCCAAGCAGGAACAGCACCTCCAACAACAGGCAATTGCGTTGCTCCCGGTGCCTTAAGCAATGTAGCTGCGGCTCCGACAAGGGGGAGTGGGGGAGCGGGAGTGCGGGGGAGGGTTTCTCAGTCACCAGCACCCAATCGTCAGTCGCCAGCCGCCAGTCGCCCATCAGTTCCCAGTCGTCAGTCGCCAGCACCGATTGACCCAACCGAGCGGGTGGCAACTGCTGCCATTCGCCCTAAACCAGGGGGAGAACCGATCGCAGCTAAAGACGCGATCGTGATGAGGCAAGAGCTGGCAAATTTGCTCGGTCGCGTCGAAAGCGCCCTTTTAGCTGCCAACGCCGTTAATCCCAACGTGGCAAGGGAGACGGGGAATGGGGGAGCTCTTGAGGCGGGGAAAAAAGAAACTATCCCGATCGGTTCTGCTCCGACTGTCGCCTCTGCTTCACCAGTCAGCATTCAAAATACAGCCTTGGGTACTTTACAAAAAGCGCGAGAAGTGCTGCAAGCATTTCCCCAATTGGTTGCCAAACGAGACTACGCCACAGCTAGAAGCCAGTGGCTGCAAGCTCGTCAAAGTCTGTGGAATCTGTACCCAACGGATAAGCCGATCGCACAATCGGAAGTGCGGGCAATTTGGCTCGATCGCGGTTCGATCGTGCAAGCAGGTTCGGAACGCGGTTTAGCCAGACTGTTCGATCGATTGGTTCAAGCTGGTATAAACACCATCTTTTTTGAAACGGTCAATGCCGGCTACACCATTTATCCCAGTCAAGTCGCACCAGAACAAAACCCGCTCACAAAAGGTTGGGACCCCCTAGCTTCAGCTGTGAAATTAGCCCGCGAACGCGGTATGGAATTGCACGCTTGGGTGTGGACTTTTGCAGCTGGCAATCAGCGCCATAATGCTATTCTCAACCAACCTCCTAACTATCCCGGCCCGATTATTTCCGCTCATCCCGATTGGGCGAATTACGATAATCAAGGTAGGATGATTCCGGCGGGACAAACGAAACCGTTTTTAGATCCAGCCAATCCAGAAGTGCGGCGCTATTTACTTAAGTTGTTTGAGGAAATAATTACTCGCTATAACGTCGATGGATTGCAGATTGACTATATTCGCTACCCGTTTCAAGACCCCAGTCGGGGAGCTGTTTACGGTTACGGCAAAGCAGCGCGTCAGCTATTTCAGCAAATCAATAAGATTGACCCGATTAAAATTTCTCCCAGCAATCGTCCTCTGTGGCAAAAGTGGACGGAATTTCGCACAAACCAAATCAATTCTTTTGTGGCGGAAGTATCCCAGATGGTACGGGAACGTCGCCCGAATTTAATCTTGTCGGCTGCTGTTTTCGGTTATCCCCTACAGGAACGAATTCAAAAGTTACAACAAAATTGGGAATTGTGGGCGAGGAGAGGCGATGTGGATTTGATTGTGCCGATGGCTTACGCTCAGGATACCAATCGTTTCGCGCAACTGGCGCAACCTTGGCTGAGCAATCAAGATATAGGAGCGACTTTGGTACTACCGGGGATTTTGCTTTTAAACCTGCCCGAAATAAGTGCGATCGATCAAATTCAGTTTATCAGAGATCTCCCGAACGGCGGTTACTCGCTGTTTGCTTTCGAGCATTTCGGTAACCAGCTGCATTCTATTTTAAGTCGAACTCAAGGTACAGCCCAACCACCAAGAGAGCCAATTCCTTACCGTCAACCTTTCGCCGCCGCTGTTTCCTGTTTCGCGGCTCTCCAACGGGAATGGGCTTTTCTGTTGCAAATCAATCAACTTCAGATGGCAGAAGCTGGGCGATCTTCTTTTAACACCAAAGGCGCTGCATTGGCAACAGCTTTAGATCGACTAAGTAGTCGGACAAAAGTAATCGACACTGTATGAACTTTTGTTAAGGCACTTGCAGGAGTGCGATCGCTACCCACGGATAGTACAAATGTATTGTAAAAA
>NZ_JACJUP010000396.1:0-5285 GCF_014748295.1 Planktothrix sp. FACHB-1355
CAGCCAGAAGATACTGAAAAAGGGAAATTTTAGCTTATATAAGTGAATATAGCTTATAATCAATGAAAACACAAATATTTCTGCATATTTTCGCTAGAATCGGGCTGCCAATTTCTTTCTTCAAAGTTTCTCGACAATCCAGTCGAGTACCGCTCGATCGACTAATGACACTAACTAAAAAATTGCCTGTAGCGATCGCCAAGCGCTACAGGCTAAGAGTAAAGATGCCAGCTAGAATAGGTACACTGCGCCAGCAGCTTCGTTATCGGAGGGTGCCCCAATGATGATGTTATTGCCTACAGCTGCCAATGAGCTGCCGAAAAAATCTCCTTGGGAATAACCGTAACCTTCTGACTCTGGTTTAGGGTTGAGATAAGTTTGCAACAGCGCTCCTGTAGAGCCGTCAAATAGGTATGCTGCTCCACTATTTTCAACACTCGTATTATGGAATGGTGCGCCGATGAGGACGTTGTTGCCCACCGCCACGATCGGACTGCCGAATCCCTCGAACACATCTAGTGTCGGGTTGAGGAAGGTTTGCAAGAGCGCCCCTGTCGTACTGTCGAATAGGTAGGCAGCCCCTGCTGCTGGGGTTCCTGGTGCGCCGATGAGGACGTTGTTGCCGGCTGCCGCTACTGAAATGCCGAATGAGTCGTGTTCTCCGGGGGTCGGATTGAGGAACGTTTGCAAAAGTGCGCCTGTAGTACTGTCAAACAAATAAGCTGCTGCCGCATTAGCACCAGCTGTGTTGCCAAACGGTGCGCCAATGAGAACGTTGTTGCCTACTGCCGCTAGTGAATAGCCAAACCAATCGAAATTATCGGGGGTCGGATCGAGGAATGTTTGCAAAAGCGCCCCTGTATTACCGTCAAACAGATACACTGCTCCATCATCAGGAGCTTCCCTATCGTCATCTGGGGCTGCGATGAGGATGTTATTGCCCAATGCTTCTACTGAAGAGCCGAAAAGAAGATTGCGATTTGAAGAAGGATTGACGAAACTTTTCAGGAGTGTCCCCGTATCCCCATCAAACAAATAAGCCGCCGCACTTCCAAACGATCTTGGTGCCCCTATGAGAACGTTGTTACCCACAGTCCCTATTGACATATCAAAGAAATTCGCATCATCGGGTCTGAAGAAAGACTGAAGCAGCGCACCTGTAGTAACGTCAAACTTGTAGGCTGCTCCATTGGCTCCAGGAAGTGAACTATCACCGCTCGATTGGATCAGGACGCTGTTATTCAATGGTTCTATAGAGATCCCGAAACGAAAAGTGGAACTATCTGGTATATCGAAAGTGAGTTTGGGAACAGATACAGAATCATTATCTACAATTTGCAAAACCGCCGAATTTTGTAGCCCAACTTCAGTGCCGCCTGTAGGGTTAGTTAAGTTTAAATTGATGCTCTCTGTATACTCGCCCACAGCATCGTTAACAATGGGAATTGTTACCGTTTTACTCGTTTCTCCCGCCGCAAAATTTAAGACTACTGGCGTATTGTTATAATCGGCAGGCGCAGTTGCAGTACCGTTACTCGACGTTACCGTAACGCTGGCGGCTGCATTCAATCCATCCGTGCGCGTGACCGTCACCGCCTGAATTGGTGTTCCATCTTCATTCACCTGGAAAGTTGGCGCAGTAAATGTGAAAACACCTGGAATAGAAAAATCAGCCGAGTCGATCGCACTACGATTCACTCCCTTTAATACTGCTAAAAATTGGCCTGTAAGATTATCTTGGATAATCGTGTCATTCGTATTAGCTCCCGTGCCTTGAAATATATTCAAATCTGAGACTTGGAAACCTGCTATTAATCCAATTGCATCTTCACCGTTAACAAAATCAGTAATAATATCCGCTTGCGTTAAACTTGCACCGCCTATTCCCTTTTCCAAAAAAAAGATATCTTTACCATCGCCTCCAGTTAAAGTATCTATTCCTCTGTCTCCGTAAATCAAATCATCGCCAACATCACCAGAAATGATGTCATCATCTCTGCCACCCCGCAAAATATCGTTTCCCTGTCCGCCAAAAACCGTATCGTTTCCCTGATTGCCATTAATTTCATCATCATCTTCATTTCCGGATAACAAATCCTCGCCTCGACCGCCAAAAATTGCATCTTTACCTTCTGCACCAAAGAGGGTATCGTCTCCCAAGTCCCCATATAAGCTGTCATCGCCTAATTCAGCAAATATTCGGTCATTATCTATTCCTCCCCTTAATAAATCGCTGCCATCACCTCCATAAACTGTATCGTTTCCCTGATTACCGTTAATTACATCTGCGCCTGTATCCCCCAGCAAACTATCGTTACCATCTAACCCAAACAGCGTGTCATTACCAGCTTCACCAAATAGGAAATCATCCCCATCGCCGCTGAAGTTAGATTCTATGCCGCTATCTCCATATAAAAAGTCATCGCCATTGCCGCCTCTGGCTGTATCGTTGCCCAAATCGCCGTATAGAGAATCATTTCCAACATCGCCTAGTAAGAGGTCATTATCCTTACCGCCTCTTACTAAATCGTTACCGACTCCACCGTTTGCGGTATCGTTGCCCGTGTTGCCGTTGAGTTGGTCATTTGCTTCTAAACCAAGTAGGTTATCATTTCCTGAATTACCTAAAGCAAAGTCATCTTCTGGAGTGCCGATGAGAGTATCGTTTTCTAAAGTTCCCAATAAAGTAGCCATTTTTCATCCCTACTCTTACTACCAAAAATATTTTGTTTTTTCTGTTTACACTATCTATCTTCATATAATCTCAACTTGTTTCCAGAGCTTTTAACGGTTAATTTAAATTTGATATAGCTCCGAAAATGGTATATAATTATGCTACCAATTATTGCCAGTAAATTTGGTAGCAAGCTGAGCATTAATTAGTTTTGAAAAAAGCATTATTGAAAACTAATCTCAATTACTATAAACAACAAAAAATCTGAACATAAAGCAAACATTGCTTAATATTCTCTAGGAATAGGGCTGCAAATTTGTTTGTTCAAAGTTGATCGACAATCCAGTCGCGTACCGCTCGATCGACTTGTTGAGAAACTTCGTTAAGATTGTGATCTGCACCTTTGTAAAGGATGAGGTGCTTGGGTTCTTGAGCGAGACTGTAGATATACTGGGAGCAGACAGCTGGAAGTATGCGATCGACTGTACCGTGAATGAGCAAGATCGAGCATCGGGGTGCTAAGTTGGCTGCTGCTGCCGCACCGTAACTTTGTGTAGCGAGCGTTACCACGGTACATACAGTATCGGCAATGGCACCAGCCTGAATCACGACAGCACCGCCGAAAGAGTGACCGATGAGAGCGATCGCATCAACACCTTCGCTTTCCAAATAACTAATTCCTGCCAGAACATCGAGGATAGCTTCTTCAAGAATAGTTGAGTGGCGGAAGCGTACCCGCACAGAAGCAATTCCCTCAGCTATCAACTCCTGGCAAAGTCGCGGATACAGTTTGTTTGCCGGTGTATCCCAGTCGCCGCCAATACCGCCTACCCAGATAACACCGCGCTTAGTACTGGGAACCTTGTAGTAGCGGCACTCAACATTGCCACGGTTTGTCACCAATCTGACTGGATAGTAACTATCCCTCATCGCTTCTACTTCGAGGTTGTTAATTACCATCCCTAATGCTATTGCCACAGATCGGACTCCAGATTCTCGTTTTACGATCGATCATCGTGTCCCCTGGGCTAAGTAGCCTCTATCATCGGATCTACATTCGTCAGATTAGCAGCAGCAGAGATGGCGATCTTGTATATGTCTATACGCGCTGTCTTAACCGAGAATTTCAGATTTTAAATTGGAAATTGCAAATTTTGGTTAATGTCTCGCCTGAGAGTGGGTGTACTCATATGCGTACAAAAGTGATTTTTGCTACACTTTTTCATGTATATCTGGGGACTTATGGCAAGTAGAAAAAATATTTCTTAACATTAAGATAGTCAAGAGAGTAGAAGGAAGGGTAAAAAAATCCTCTATCCCTCGAATGACTGTGTTGCTATTCGTTTTAGACCAAGTTTTGTCCTTCAACTACCCGCTCAAAAGTTTGATGTACACCCCAAATACTTGAAAACCATTCATAAGGCTGACGGCTATGAGTACCAATTCTGAAAATAAGGAAACGCTCACGCTCAATTTGTTTGCTGGCGGCAATTCCCCTCCCGCTAACCCTACCCTTGTATAACGGGAGCCCCCTTGCCGCACCTCAGATGGTTAATCGAGTTATTTACAGCAACGAGGCTGAACTTATGAATAACGACCAACCTTCAGAAACTTCTACTTTTTTGGGAAATCTCAAAAGCGGGATCTGGCTTGTGGGAATCTCATCTTGGCTATTTGGAATCACCGATAGAAGTATCGCGGCTTTAGCTGATGGTTATCTGTCTGCCATAGATATCGCCCAGCTATTTACAGCGTTCTTCTTCTTTGTAAGTTGGTTGTTTCTCAAGCCGAAATCAACTAGGGTCAACAGTTAGAGTGCCGCGCAGGAAGACTGACCAAAGGTGAAAAGAACGGCGTGGTAAGCCGACAATTGAGAAGGCTGATTTTGCTTCTGGCGAAGCGTTATCTAAAAGTGTTTCCAATTGTGCAATAGCTGCCGGCGGTGTTTTCTGGCGTGCAGTCCAGTCGGCGAAGTCAATTTGCAACTGCCAGGAGGAGATAACTTGGAGGTGCATCCCTACCTTTTCTCCGCAAGCCTGCCATTGAGAGATTTTCCAGTCGCAACTGTGGGAAGGGTCGCGCAATTGTTCCACTCGATCGATAAAATCAGCTAGGGCTGAATCTGACGGCGAAATAATATCTACCAAGAGAAATTGCCCATTCGGCTTGAGAACGCGCACAATTTCAGTCAGGGCGGGTGTCAGACTGGGGAAGTGATGGGCAACATAGCGACAGGTAACGATATCGAAGTGCTTGTCTGGGAAAGGAAGTGCTGTAGCGCTAGCTTCTCGAAAATGCACATTGGCGATCGCTTTTGCATCTGCTAGCTGTTTCGCCTCTATCAGCATACCTTGGCTGAGGTCAACCCCGATCGCTTCTCGGACGTGGGGTGCAAAAGCAAAAGCAGTATGACCCGCACCGCACCCGACATCGAGTAAAGTCATTTCTGATGTGGGCGCAGCTGCTTGCAGCATCAGCGCCAGGTCGTGTCCTTGTGCGAAGATAGGCGAAGTGCCGTAGGCGGCGGCGGCGTTGTCGAATTGCTGTCGAATGGCTTCTTCTGGTTGCATTTTAAATTTTTACTGCCTTTTGACCGATCGCGAAATCTTGC
>NZ_JACJUP010000397.1:0-5297 GCF_014748295.1 Planktothrix sp. FACHB-1355
TTTTATATTTGAAAATGTAAAAGGCTTAATTGAACCAATAAATAAAAAACATTTTGAGCATCTAGTACGTAGCTTTCAAAGCATAGGATACTTTGTCAAATGGCAGCTACTAAACTCTTATGATTTTGGTTTGCCACAAAATCGGGAAAGAGTTTTTATAGTAGGGATAAGAAAAGATTTAGAAAACGCCCAAGAATTTAGCTTTCCAGAACCATTGGAAATTAAACCTAAACTCTATAGCTTTATTGATGGGGTAAAAGATTGCAGTAATTTTAATAAATCAAAAATCGAACCTCAAATTTTATATGGAGATAAGAAAATACCGCGATCGAGAAATCGGTTTCAAAAAGATGATGAATTAAATGATTTTTTTGTCTTTTGCGATACTAGAGATGGTCACACCACTATTCATTCCTGGGATATTATCAGGACTAGCGAAAGAGAAAAATTGATTTGTTATACCATTCTGAAAAACAGGAGAAAGAAAAAATATGGCTCAAAAGATGGAAATCCTTTATCTTTTGAAGATTTGGCAGAATTAATCCCCGACCTCAAACAGGAAGAACTAGACAAGCTAATTAGAAAGAATATTCTTCGGTATGTAAAAAACCAAGGATATGAGTTTGTCAATTCTAAAAATTCGGCAGGAATCAATGGCATTTATAGAATCTTCCTACCTCATTCAGATATTATACCTACATTGACAGCCACAGGCAATAAAGATTATATAGCAAACATTTCTATAGAAGGCTGTGAAAATCCTGAAGAATATAAAGATAAATTTATTAAAGAGATTTACCAAACCAAAATTTTTAAACCTATTTCTGCTAAAGATGCTGGAAAGTTGCAAGGATTCCCCGATTGGTTTATCATGGCAAAAAATGAAAGTAGTGCTAAAAAACAATTTGGCAATGCTGTTACCGTATCGGTTGTTTCCAACTTGATGAAATCATTACTAACGCAGGTTAATTTTTATAAAGGATATGATAGTGCTACCGAATATGGTATTGATGATGAGAAAGAATTAAAGCATCAGGCCAAACAAGACATTAATTTGCAGGTAGAAGCAAAGAAAGAGGCCAAACAAGAAATTCATGCTTTAGTAAAGTTTGTTGCAGATACGCAAAGTGCAATCCAGAATAAAGCGACAAAAGATATCGAACAATTAGCGATGTCTTTCCAAGATACTCAGAAAGCAATTGAACAAAATACCCAAGCTGTAGCAAATGCTTTGGTGAACAGCGAAAAACAGGCACGTGAGTGGCTTCAACAAACAATTCAAGTAGGAGGAGAAGTTCTTAATTTTATATGGAAAATAGTAAATGAGTTATGGAGCAGATATTGGCGAGATCGAATAATAGATGCGATTAGAGGCCAAAGACCAAAGCATTTTAAAGCTAAAGAAGTTGTCAGAAAGCTTAAGCAAGATTATCCCTATGAAACAAATCGGCAAATTGCTAATCGTTTAATTTATGAAAAGGCATTGTTTGTCACAATAACAACACCGTTACCAATACTAGCGGCTGGAATTCCTAAAGTAGGGACTATCGCATCAAAAATAACTGTAAAATTTTTAGGTATCAGAGGGCTACTGGTAGAAATGATTTATCAAATCGGAGTTTGCTACGGTTTTGATGAATTTAAAGAAGGTGATTATTTAATAATTTTTACTTGGGCTTTGCGAAGAGAGAAACTCGCAAAGTTAGGTATTGATTTTTTATTATCAGATTCAATACCTGACCCGCTCATTCCCGCCGTTACTAATATGATTGTGTTTTTATCAGTTGGGTATGCAGCCTGTGAGTTTTATGAAGCCAAGGCAAAAGGAGCAGGAAGCCCAATAGCCTCAATAGAGGCTTATACGTCTTTACTGCGAAAAATCGATGCTTATTTAGAAGAAGCTATTTTGGAACAAAGAACTATAGAAGCTACTGTAGATGAAGCGATCACCGTAAAAGAGAACCTAGAATCAATCTGAGGAGAAAGCGAACCTAAAGATTTAGTTTGTAGGTTGGGTTGAGCGATAGCGAAACCCAACACCAACCGACTCAATATTAGCCAAACCAACAAAAGGCAATACCCATCAATAAGCTAACTAAAAGCTATGGAATATCGAAGAGCAAAAATAGAGGGAGGGACATACTTTTTTACCGTCGTCACCCACAATAGACGAAAATTTTTATGCCAACCCGATAACATATCCCTACTAAGAAACGCTTTTCGATACGTAATGGAACACCATCCATTTAAAATAGATGCTATTGTCGTGCTACCAGAGCATATCCATTCCATTTTGACTTTACCAGATGGAGATTATAACTTCTCCAAACGTTGGCGTTTAATTAAAAATTACTTTACTCGGAGATGTGCTGTGGAGTATAAGACGAAAATATCAAAATCAAGGCAAAATAAACAAGAGCAGGCGATTTGGCAACGTCGCTTTTGGGAGCATCAAATACGAGATGAAAAGGATTTTACCAATCATGTAGAGTACATACATTACAATCCCGTAAAACATGGATTAGTATCAGCACCGAAGGATTGGGAATATTCTAGTTTTCATCGTTATGTCAGAGATGGAATTTACGATCTAGAATGGGGTGCAGAGGAGGAAATTTTATTTGATGAAAGTATCGGAAATGAGTGATTTTGGCAGTAGGTTGGGTTTCGTTACCTCAACCCAACTAGATCGAAGGCTTTGTTGGGTTTCGCTACTGCATAGAGATTTTGGTCTTAGGTTGGGTTGAGGTAACGAAACCTAAATAAATCAAAGGACTTGTTGGGTTTCGCTATCACTCAACCCAACCTACTGAGAAGATGGGATAAAATTTGGTAATTAACCATGAAAACACGACAGTTAGGGAAAAGCGGACTTACGGTTTCTGCGATCGGCTTAGGTTGTATGGGAATGTCGGATTTCTACAGCGATCGCGACGATGCTGAATCAATTGCTACCATTCATAGAGCGTTGGAATTGGGGATAACCTTTCTCGATACCGCCGATATGTATGGGCCATTTAAGAACGAAGAATTGGTGGGAAAAGCGATCGGCGATCGACGCGATAAAGTAATTTTAGCTACCAAGTTCGGTATCGTTCGCAGTGAAGATGCAAGCTTTCGCGGTATCAACGGTAAACCGGAATATGTACGTAGCGCCTGCGAAGGTAGTTTGCGGCGTCTTGGCGTAGAAACGATCGATCTTTATTACCAGCATCGAGTCGATCCCAACACACCCATTGAAGAAACCGTCGGCGCAATGGCGGAACTGGTAAAAGAAGGCAAAGTTCGCTATTTGGGACTTTCCGAAGCGAGTTCGGAAACATTGCGTCGCGCTTACTCGGTACATCCCATTACCGCATTGCAAAGCGAATATTCCCTATGGAGTCGCGATCCGGAAGACGGAATTCTCGACACCTGTCGAGAACTCGGCATCGGTTTTGTTCCCTACAGTCCACTCGGACGCGGTTTTCTCACAGGTCAAATTAAAAAATTCGAGGATTTAGCTCCCGATGATTATCGCCGTCAATCACCCCGTTTTCAAGGGGAAAACTTTGAGAAAAACCTGGAATTGGTACAACGCATCGAAGAAATAGCGCAACAAAAAGGTTGCCTTCCCGCACAATTAGCTTTAGCTTGGGTATTAGCGCAAGGTGAAGATATTGTTCCCATTCCCGGTACCAAACGGCGCAAATATTTAGAGGAAAATGTCGGTGCAGTCGATGTGGAATTGACACCGGAAGATCTCCAACGCATCGATGAAGTTGCACCCAAAGGTGTCGCCGCTGGATTGCGCTATCCCGAATCAGGGATGAGTGCAGTCAATCGTTGATACCAAGCAATTGGAGACTGAGAATAAAAGGAGGAAGGCAGTTTTTTTACTCAAAACTCTGTACAGATGTTGTGTGCAAAGTCCTTACAAACTGAAAACTCAAAACTCTCCTAGTCCCTAGCCCCTAGCCCCGACGCCCTAGCCCCTTTCATATGACAAACGGTTCCATCGCGCTACTATTCCACTCGTGCTGGAACCATTCAGCGATAAACGGACGCACGATAAATTTTGGCGATCGACCTTCCTTAACATCAATTCGTAAAAAAGAATAAGGTCGTCGCTTATTTTTACCCTGTCCTTCACGACCCACAAATAACAGAGATTCTGCTATCTTTCGGCTGGAAATGCCAGCAGCATCCTCAAAAGTTTCCGTCAATTCTGGCCCCTCAATTCGCTGACGGCGCAAGCTATAACCGCTACCACCGCAAACAATCCAGTTGAGATGAGAATCAGCGTGTCCGGTATCGCCAGTGCGAATATATTCCAAGCAGTGCGCGTGACCGTTTAAAATTAAATCCACTAGCGGACGACCTTCTGGTAGCGAACCCACTGCTGAAGAAACTTCATCTAATACTTGGCGGAGGCGACGGCGAACTGCCAATGTTTGTCCTTGATACCACTTCGTCGCTTCGGTAACATAAGGGGGATGGTGAAAATAAATTATACGTCCGCGCACTTCTTTTGTGTGCCAGGATGCAATTAATTTTTGTTTTAGCCAATCAAGTTGTTCAAAATCGGTAACGGTTGTTTCATTCGATGCCAATTGTTTGTTGATGTCCAGTTCCATTTCGTCAATTTGCTCTAATTTTGCCTGCAAATCGTTGATATATTCAGCTTCTTCCGGTAAGTTCGGATCGAGATTGCCAGAGGTATCGAGGATTTGCTCTTTTTCTTGTTCCAGTTGAAGAAGACGCTTTTCTAATTCGCGCCGATAAGCTTTGCCTTTGCGAGTTGTAGGTAGGGGTAGTGGCGCGTTAAAGGTATTCGAGTCAACCGCAAAAAAGTCAATGCCGCCATAACGGAATGTGTAATAGCGATTGGGTAAGCGGGTAAAGCGTCCTGGTTGATAAGAAAGACAGCGCCCTGTATCGGTTTTGGCAGTATAATATCGGTCAAGATGACGGCCAAGTTCTGCCTGGTTCTGGAAAGCTTTGAGATAGTCAAGAAAAGCCTGTGCGTAAGCTTTGCCTTGAAAAGAACCGTGCAGCATCACATCAAAATCTATCTGAGATTTAAGCAGGCGACGAAAAGGCAGTGCAGTTTGTGCAAGCAAACCTAATATCAAGGAAACATCATAATAATCGTGATTACCTGGTACTGGTAAAATTGGTAGGGTGAAGGTCATGCGATCGTATGCAATGCGTTTTGGTTCTTCGCCACCCAGTAGAAATTCTCGGTATGGTTTGATGAAATTTTTCGGGTAATATTCGCTGGAACCAACTAGATAGATTACATCTCCTGTGTGCAG
>NZ_JACJUP010000398.1:0-5306 GCF_014748295.1 Planktothrix sp. FACHB-1355
TAGGAGTTTTCAAACCAGTCGTCATTTTTCCAAGTCTCCTTATCATATTCCGCATGAGTTAAAACATTACGTATAAACACTATTTGCTCATCGTAATCAATGAAAGTAATCAACCGATAATTATTGCCACCTATATTAAAAACAGTAAAATTACCCACTAAATCAGCCGAGCGAAATACTTGGCGTACATCTGCGAGATTTTGCCATTCAGCATCGCAGGTACGTTGATACCATACTAGCAGACTAGACTCAGCATTAGGGTGGGTTTCCCAAAATTCTCTCAATGCTTTTCGACTGATGACACGCATTAAATTATCTCTGTAAGCTAGTGGGCTTTTGGATTCATATAATACATAATATTGCATTTTTTCGTTATCAAAAAAGGAATTGTTGGGTTGAGCATGGCGAAATCCAATCTACGATTTTATTCCCAAATCTTTCATAACTCGCATCGCCGCATTGTGTCCCGCCGCACCAATCACCGACCCCGCTGGATGGCAACCCGCACTGGCTGAATAAAGTCCCTGAATTGGTGTAAAATAAGGTAATCTATCTGCAAAACCAAAACTATTATCAATATGATGGATATGTCCTCGCGTTATGCCAAAGTGTTGCTCGATTTTTTGGGGATGTAAGGGAAATACATCTTCGACTAAATCCGATGTACCTGGGGCAAAGCGATCGCATATTTTCAACAAATGCTCGATATAGCGATTTTCCTCTTTTTCCCAACTCCTTCCCTGCAATTCGTAAGGAACCCATTGCACGAACAGCGCTGAATTGTGATGACCTTCTGCATCTTGTAAAGACGGATCGATCGTTGTGTGGATATACCATTCGATCGTCGGAAATTCCGGCAACTTACCCGCCTGCACGTCCGCAAAAGTGCTGCGAATTCCCGCCATCACTTCCCCTTCATCGGGTAACAAGTGAATCGTCGTGCCGTACTGACGTCAACATCGAGTATCTTACCCAACTCATCCAACCTATCCGCCATCTTCTCTCGCCAATTATCTCTTTCTTTCTTCGCGACTTTGCGGTTCGCTTGATAATCTTCCTTCCATTCTTTCAAGCAATCTTCAAACTTTTGTAATTGCTTATTAACGGCGGCGGGATTATCGGGAGTATTTTCGGGTGAGTGAATTTGGATGTCATTATGTCAGAAGGAGTAGTTAATTGTAGAAAATAAAATTGATATAGCGATAAACCAAATAATACAGCCAATAATAGTGTCAAGAATTCGCCATGCAAGTGGACGTTGGAACAATGGCGTTAGCCAAGCAGCACCATATGCAAGTGTAAAAAACCAGAAAAAGGAGGCAAGACTTGCGCCAAGTGCAAAAAAAATGCGTTGACTCTCCGTGTATCGAGTTGCAAAACCTCCTACCAGTACAATAGTATCAAGGTAGACGTGTGGATTTAAGAGGCTGAGCGCCATTGTTGTCAAAATATTACTCCAAAAATTTGTTGATTCGCTCTCCTGGCTGTTTATATCTATTTGTGTTGGATTCAAAGCTGATTTAAATGAATGTAAACCAAAAAATAAAAGAAAAACCACGCCAGCCCATACAATTATCTGAGTTAATTCTGGAATCTTCAAGCTTAGTGTACCGAACCCTATCGTACCGATACTAATAAGAGTTGCATCGCAGAGGAAGCAGATGCTTGCAGTAGCTAAAATATGTTGGCGCTTAAGTCCTTGACGTAAAACGTAAGCGTTTTGAGGACCAATAGCAACAGCTAGTCCAGCAAATAAGGTAAACCCGCTCAAGAATACCGCTAGTGAAGATTCAGGCATCTTAAATAACCTCCTTTAGTAGAAAAGCCCTTGCAACAATCGAGGATTCTCATATCAGACACCATGCGCGATGGCGCACAAAGAAAAATGAAAATAGTTCTCACTATCAAAGGTTTCAAAATAACATCATTTCTATAATCTTTTGCTTAATATGCCGATTAAATTTGTAGTTTTTGAACAAGCGAATTGGCAGGTTTTCTGCTCCGGATATTGTACCAATACAGTTTGGAGAACCACACATACACTGAAATGGTCTAACCATTCTCCATTCAGTTGAGGGATAGAAAAATGTTATTTCTTCCCCCGGAGCGATATCCCGTTCTGCAATAATTTGTTCTTTAGTAAAATCTACAAAGGAATTTGGCGAACAAGAGTGGTTAGTGGCTGCTAACATTTCATCTAAAATGTGTTCATTAAGTCCAGATTGAACGGTTGCAAAACTTTGAGGAGAAGAAACAAGGCTTATCTTTTTGATTACTTCACCTTTTTTGATATATGTGTTTGAAATTATCTTAAGATCGGAATCTTGATTGCCAACTAAGCTGTAAAGATCTATTAGTTTTTGAGCCATGTTTTTAAGACGAGTGATAGTAGTATGGATGAGAGTATGTAAGAACGGCAATATTTTAGCTAGAGAGACATTTTTTGTCTCTACTAAACTATAGCAGCTTAGCAGAAATAACCCACCAGTCAACCATGAACCATGACCAATTAAGTTGGTGGGAAACTTTCGCCGCGAAGGTCTAGCTAGCCTCTTTTGAAGCTTTTTCAGCTAACCAGGCTTCTGGAACAAAAACTTGTTCGCGTAAAATGTTCCGTATAAGCTTTGCATAAAAGGACCAGTAAGAGGAATCTAAGTATCGAATCTTTGACTCTATATAATTGTGTAGCTCTGCCAGCCTATCCCCAGGTACGTTAGGAAGCCAATGATGCTCAACATGATAATTATTGCCATCTGTAAACCACACGACAATTTTACTAGCTTTGATATGTTCGCGTGTTTACAGAAACATCTGGTACTTGTCGCTCACATCCTATATGTTCGGGCAGTTCGATTAAAGCATAAGCTGGAGAGGCAAACAGTAGTGGTATTAGCCATATCTTCAAAAAAATTGTTGTTTGAGCCCCTATTGAAATGGCTAATATTGAAAATAGTACGACAGTTATTAAACGGTATTCATTGCGAATTCTTACTTCTGCATTTGAGATTGTATTAAAAACTTCTAGCTGTTCCCCTTTGATTGCCTTGTAGAGTCTTACAGCCACATGGCGATAGTGAGGTAACATAAAAAGAATAAATAGAATTTTTGGCGATTTTAATGATTTGCAATCATAATCAAAAAACTCTTTATCTTCTGGAGTTCCCAGCAATCGGTGATGTCTCAAATGACTATCTTGATAGTCTGAATAAGATACTAGCATAGGTAAACCTAGCAAGAATCCTACTACTCGGTTCCATCCTTTACTGTGAAAGGCAGTATTATGGACACATCGATGCTCCAGTACTGCTGCATGAGCGTACATCAATCCTAGTAAAAACATAGCGACCCATGAAACTATGCCTTGAGCGATTAAAATAACAGATATTATAGCCGCAATAAGACAAGCCAATACTAAGAGTCTAACTAAGAAAAGATTCTGTCTTATCTCTGTTAATTTAGACAATTCAAGATCGTTAAACTCACCTATTTTCAGTCTATTCATAATCTACTTTTTTTTAAGGGACTTAGACCGTGACATACTCCTGCTGCAAATCGAAGATTATGCCGCAGGCTTCGCAAGGCTCACAGTTTGGGTTTCCCGGTTATTGCATTGTAGCGGATTCAGCTGCGTGAAGCACAGCTGAGAAACCCGGTTTCTTCAAAAATAGCTATAGTTCTACCTAAATAAATTAATAAAACTTATAAACCTAAGTACGGAAGAGCCACACAGATGTAGATGGGGGTTTTGGGTGGATCTAAATCCCTTTTCCCTCTTCCCTCTCCTCTCTCTCCCTCTTCCCTAACCCCTAGCCCCTAACCGCTAACCCCTAAAGATGGTTACAATAAAAAGTTGGAGCAAAAACAGGACTGAGGTGAAAATTAAGCCTGAGTTACTGGAAAACCATACCCGTTAAGACTCTGGATTGAATTATGCCTCTGCCTATTGTTGCTATTATCGGTCGCCCGAATGTGGGCAAATCTACTTTTGTCAATCGTTTGGCGGGGATGCAGGATGCGATCGTACATGACGAACCTGGGGTGACTCGCGATCGCACCTACCGTCAAGCATACTGGCGCGATCGCGAATTCATCGTTGTGGATACCGGCGGTTTGGTGTTCGACGACGATACGGAATTTTTACCTTTGATTCGCGAACAGGTGATGGCGGCGCTGTCAGAAGCGACTGCGGCTATATTTGTAGTGGATGGTCAAAGTGGGCCAACGGCAGGCGATGAGGAAATCGCAGAATGGTTGCGTACTCAAACCGTACCCCTTTTGCTAGCTGTGAATAAATGCGAATCTCCAGAACAAGGTTTAACGCAAGCGGCACAATTTTGGGAACTCGCTTTAGGCGAACCTTATCCAATTTCTGCTATCCACGGTAGCGGTACTGGCGATATCCTCGATGAGTTAATTAAATATTTGCCGGCTGTTGGGGAAGAAGCAGAAATACCGGAAATTAAAGTGGCGATCGTCGGTCGTCCGAATGTGGGAAAATCGAGTTTGTTGAATGCGTTTGTCGGGGAAAATCGCGCCATCGTCAGCCCGATTTCCGGAACGACACGGGATGCGATCGATACTCTTGTGGAACGAGATGGCAAAACTTATCGCCTCATCGATACAGCCGGAATTCGTAAGAAGAAAAATGTCGAATACGGGCCGGAATTTTTTGGCATCAATCGCGCTTTTAAAGCGATCCGTCGCGCCGATGTCGTGCTGTTAGTAATCGATGCGCTTGATGGCGTTACCGAACAAGACCAAAAACTCGCCGGCAGAATCGCGGAAGAAGGTCGCGCTTGTGTAATTGTAGTGAATAAATGGGATGCGGTAGAAAAGGATAGTTACACAATTTACGACTACCAAAAAGAATTGCAAGATCGATTGCACTTTACAGAATGGGCAGAAAGTATTTTTGTTAGCGCTAAAAGCGGTCAAAGAGTAGAAAAGATTCTCGAATTAGTAGACTCTGCCTCGGAATCTCACAAACGCCGAGTGTCTACTTCGGTCATCAATGAAGTAATAGAAGAAGCCGTGCGCTGGCATTCTCCTCCCGTTACCCGTCAAGGTCGTCAAGGCAAACTTTACTACGGCACTCAAGTTAGTACTCAACCGCCAAGTATTGCCTTATTTGTCAACGATCCCGACCGCTTCAACGATAATTATCGTCGCTATATTGAAAGCCAATTTCGCAAACAGTTAGGCTTTAAAGGTACTCCCTTGCGATTGTTCTGGCGCGGGAAAAAGGTGCGCGAAGTGGAAGCAGGTAGCCGAAATAAGGCAACTCGCGTTAAATAAATGACTAATTT
>NZ_JACJUP010000399.1:0-5197 GCF_014748295.1 Planktothrix sp. FACHB-1355
AATAAATTGTCGCCCGAATGCTTCGCCCCTACACAATACAGCCCCGACGCTTTATTCCCTAGTTTTTAGCTATATTATTCCCATATTAAGTTTAGTTGTTCTTGCGCTTTTTGTAAAGCTTTTGCTGGAGATTCGCCTAGCATAGTTGATTCGATCGCTCTCCCCAAACTTTCAGATAGGCGGCTATAACCGGGAATAATCGGTCGAGAACCGGCGGCATTCATTTGTTGGAGGAAAACTTTGAGGACAGGTTTTTGCTGAAGCAATTTTTGATAAGCGGGACTGGCGGCGGCGTTAATATTTATGGGTAAAAATCCTGTGGCAATACTCCATTCAATTTGGAATTCGTCACTCAAAAGATATTCTAAAAATTTAATAGAAGCTCGTTCTCTCTCTGGTGTGGTTTTCATCACAAACATATTGTTGCTACCAAACACAGTTGCTTGCTTGCGATTTCCCGGAACAGGAAAGACATCAAAATCAACTTTACTTTTCATTATCAATGTCCAAGGCCCAGTTAACTGCATGGCAACGCGACCGGCAATGAAATCATCTTCTTCATATCCCCGTTCTGGTGCAGAGAATTTTGTAGAGCCATCTTTTATCAAATTTTGCCAAAATTGTAAAGCTGCGATCGCACCTGGATTAACCAAATTAGGGCGGTTATCTTTGACTAAGTTTCCATCAGCACCCAACAAGAAAGGAAACCAAGTAAAAACCGTCCATTCTCCTTTACCCAAAGGCATTAACATCCCGTATTGTTCCGGATAACCATCGCTATTGCGGTCTAAGGTTAGTTTTTTCGCTACTTGGCGAAGTTCTGCCCAAGTTTTTGGCAACTCGGTAATCCCCGCCGCTTTAAAAAGTGTCGGTCTATAAAAAATGCCGATATTTCCCGCAAACATGGGAACTGACCAAACATGGTCATATAACTCCATTTCTCCCCATAATTTGGGCATTATTTTTGACTTTAGCGGCGATTTGTTCAGCCAATCATCTAAAGGTCGAATCGCTCCAAGTTCAACTAACTGGCCTGTAATTTGGGTGTTGAATGATAAGATATCTGGGGGAGAATTACCGACGATCGCAGTGAGAATTTTGGGTAACTGTTGGTCTAATTGTCCGGCGTAGATAGATTCTACTTCAATATCTGGATGATCTTGATTAAATCGATCTACGACTTTTTGAAACACATCCCGATTGGGAGGGGGATTAATACCATGCCATACGGTGATATGCGTAACGCCTTTATCTTTTGGGGCTGTAGTTTGACAAGCAGTTAATATAAGTAAAGATAGGCTGAGTAAAATAATTGTTAGGTAGCGCGAACAAATATTTAAAATTTTCATACGTTTATTGTTAGGCTATTTATTTGGGGATGGTGGGTTACGACACGCTCTGAAAGGGAGAGGGAAGCGGAGAAATTTTTGACTTTTGACTTTTAGATTGCCCGTGCCTAACCCACCCTACACTTAGATAAGATTTTACGGATTTGATGAGAGAATCTATTTGTTAACAAAATCTTTTGTTATACTGGTTTCGGCTCTGGTATAAATATAAGTTTTTGGCTCGGTTAATTTTTGAGTTTTAAATCTTTTTTCCGCTCTATACCAAAAGTCTGTATCTTCTCCAAAATCAAGGTTATTAAAACCATTCAAATCAAAAAATACGTGCCTTTTCCCAAAAAAGGTTGCCCCGAATACACAATACTTTATGCTAATCAGTTTATCTCTTTGGAAGTAATCGGGTACGAAAAGTTCTTCGTCTTCAGAGTACAATCCACCTTCAATTAAGTCAATTTCGGGATGAGCTTTCATATATTCTAAGCGTGACTGTAAATGCTCTGGTTTATATTGGTCATCGCTGTCTAAAAAGGTGATGTAATTGCCAAATGATGCTTGTATGCCAGCATTTCTGGAATAACCGGGCTTCCTATTTTTATGTTTGAGATAGCGAATGTTATCAAATTTTTGGACAAAAGACTCGACAATTGCAAAGGTATTGTCATTACTGCCATCATCGACTATAATCAGTTCCCAATTTGGAAACGTTTGTGCGATCGCACTATTAATACAGTCGCTTAAATACTTAGCTCGATTGTAGGTAGGAAGGATAATGGAGATTTCCGGAATTAGGATAAAATTCAAACCGCTCATTTCATCTGTCCTTTAGTTATACTTGAATATTGGGGATTAACATCTGAGCGATGACCAATCAATTTTCAGGTGGATTTTTAGAATTTGGGCGATTGGAGAAATTATCCACACCCGATAACCCCCGAATCCGACTTAACTGAGTCAAAGCCCAGCGTGCAGTTTGTTGCACTTCCTCATCGGGATCGTCAACTGCGTGGCGCAAAAGTTGACTGACTTGAGCCATCATATCAAAAATGCGCGTCACATCTCGAATCGCGTTTTTCCGCACCTCTGGATTGTCATCTTGCAGGGACATAGCTAAAGCGCGATTCATCGGCTTGAGCGTGCGGGTGCCGATTTGGGATAGCGCTTCTAAAATTAAGCTGCGCTGCATAGAATCTGCATCCATCATTATTTCCAGTAGAGGCTGTACCGCTCTAGAATCGCCTCTTTGTGCTAATTCCCAAATGGCTTTGCGCCGTTTTGTCGGATCGGGATTTTGCAGATCTTTAATTAATTCATCAATTATATTGATTTTGGGTAGGCGAGTCGGTTCTCGAATTTCTAAAGCTTCTGTTTGGGGCGATGTTGTTGATTGTTCGAGAGGTTTATTTTCACCAACTGGGGAAATGGAACTGCTGTAGATGTTTGTCTCTAACTGCGGCTGTGCAGTTAATTCTTCTGTATGTTTGTTTTCTAAGACCGATGAAGTATCACCGATGTAGCTGTTTGTTTCGATTTGGGAATGGTGGCTTAATTCTTCCGCAGGTTTATTTTCCCAAACCGATGAAATGTCATCGCTGTAGCGGTTTGTTTCTGCCTGCAAGTGTGGGGCTGGTTGTTCTGGATATGTATTTTCGGAGATAGTTGAAAAGCCATTGTTTTGGGCATTTTTATCAGTTTGTGATTGAAATGGGTTAGCCTTGATGTCTGGGGTGTCAGTGCGATCGGACTCTGGATCTGGAGGCAGCTCTTCAGCTACACTTTCCGTGCGATCGCTAGGGTGTCTCACCACGTAAAACAGCCCCACTCCACCGATAATCAAAAGGACTGCCCCTGTACCTATCCACAATAATGGTGAGTTGAGGTTAAAACTTTTAGTCGTTTTAGCCGCTGTAGTTGGCTTGGGAGTCGGTTTTTCTTTACTGAAGTTAAGGTCGCTAAAATCTGGAACAGTTTCTTTTGGGGAAGGTTTTGCAGTTGGGCTGGGCGAGTTGCGCTGTGCAAATAGAGTTGCCCCAGGTGTAGTGGCAAACAACTTACCGATTCCCGTCTCCAAGATGAGCAAGTCCGACTGAGGCGCGGGGTAGCCATAAATTGGCGCTCCAACGGCACTGGGGCTAAAGCCCAGGCAAGTCATACAAGAAAGCAGAAATAAAGCGGAGCGTGAGGGCGACATAAACTAACTCAGGGGTAGAAGGGGCTGCCAGTATAACCCACTGGGTAGATGACTTTGAGCTAGTTTAATCCTAAACTGGCATTTGCCAAGAAACTCAGCCCTGATGCGTTAGCGATCGCAAAGTCTTCACAAACACAGTAGAAATTGGCAACTCCCTGCCGCTAATTTAGCGCCAAATTTCCGATTCAGATTCGGCAATTTTGACGGTAACCTTTGCCAATTCTAATTCCGAAGGTGCCAATAAAGGTTGGTTTTCGCTAGAAGGTTTTTCAGTACTGGGGTTAGCTACTGATTTTTTAGACTGAAGCCATTTTGCCAGAATATCCCGTTGATTGACTAGATAGATGCTGACCAGAGTGAGGCAGACACCCATCCATTGATAGGGTGCGAGCGTTTCCGATAGGAAGATGTTGCCAAATAGGAGGGCGAAGACGGGAGTTAGGAAGGTAAGGGAACTGAGACTGGTCAAACTGCCTGCTTTGGCAAAATAAAAGAACAAACCGTAGGCTAAAGCACTGCCAAAAACGGTTGAGTAGCTCAAGGCCATCCAACTGGATAAATCCAATTGCTGCCACTGCTCGGATTCTACAGCTGCTGAGAGACCAAATAAAGGCAAACCTCCCAAAATCATGTGCCAACCTGTAGCTACCACCGGGTCGGCATAGCGACATACGATCCGAATAGTCACCGTTCCCAGCGCCATTGAAAGTGCCGCTAGCAGCATCAGCCACTCACCATTTTGAAACAATTGATGAATATCTACCGATGTGGCGATCGAACCTCCTGCCAGCAAATTTGTTATCCACTCTTGGGGTAAGCCGATGAAACTAATACCCAGGACGCCTATACCAAGTCCCAGCCATCCCCACAATCCTATGCGTTCTTGAAACAGCCACAGCGACAGCACAGCTACCGCCAGAGGTTGGGAGTCGATCATTACCGACCCCAAACCGGCACTGGTGCGAACTAATCCCTCTGCCAAAAAGCCTTGAAACAGCGCCCCATCTACGAGGGCAAACAAGCCAATCCACAGCCAAGCTGACCCAGTGCGGGGCTGGGGTCTTCCAGTTAGCATCGCAAACAGCAACACCAAAACTCCCGCAGGCACCAAGCGTACCCCAGCCATGAATAGGGGTGTGGTTTGGGGCATGACTCCTTTCATTGCTACCATTGCCGTACCCCACAGGAAAAAGGGAGCGATGAGAAGTAAAGAAGCAAAAGGAAGTCTGGATTCAGCGAGCTTCGTTTCCATCCCTGTCAGGGATTCACGGTTTGCCTCCGTTGTTCGCGTGAATGGTAATTGTAAATTTTTTGTCATGTCAAATAAAATTGGGATCGACTGCATTTATTCGTTCGGTGGTTCTTTGGGCTGTTGGGCAGGAAAGATGCCTTACCCGCTAAGCGTTTCGCCCAATCAATAATTTTTGGTTATTGTACGGGAGAGCTATTTTTACTCAGTTATTCTAATTGTATTGAATTATGTATTTCTGTTAAGTAGCTGACACACGTCGAAATATCTGCCAAAAGAACCTGCGCTTTTCCCCCACAAGCTAGGCCAGCCAGTTAACCCAGCCAGGAATAAGGCAAACTAGGGAAGAGGGCGTCGGAGCTAGGGGCTAGGGAAAAGGGGCTAGGGGCTAGGGGAAGAGGGCGTCGGGGAAGA
>NZ_JACJUP010000004.1:0-39891 GCF_014748295.1 Planktothrix sp. FACHB-1355
TTTATTAAAGCCTAAATGACATATTTTATTAATGAAAAATTGTTTAGATAACTTTTATAGCAGCTATCTGTATTATTAACTATTGGCACAAAGCCAAATAATCACAAAAAAAAATAATCAACCTTTATAAATTTTACCTTTATTCAAAAGTTACTAACAATGCTTTAATTCTCCAGATGAAGGCTAACTCATCAATACCTCAAAAACTACTCGATACCCTAAAGATTCTCCCACCTCATTGGCGCATAGTTCCCGTTAACCACAACAAACAACCTCTGGGATATTCATGGCAACAACATCCTTTCTCACCGCTTCAAATGCTTAAAGATCTGACTCAACAAGGGTCTATTGCCGTATTAGGAAAAGATCGCCAACCTTACTACGTAACTCCCCCTGGAATAGGGCTACTGTGCGGTCAGACAGAAACAGAATTTCTATTAGCACTTGATATCGATGGCAACAGTGCAATAGCTTTAGTTGACCAACTATCTCGCGGTGAAGGTTTACCTTCTACTGTCGCCTTCACTTCTGGAAGAGAGGGGAGAGCACAATATTTATTTACACTTCCTTCTTTGCCAAAGATGTTCAAATCGCGCCGCATTATTACAGCCCCAGGTGAAGCTCTGGAACTTCGTGGCGAGGGACATCAATCAGTTCTCCCCCCGTCGCCCCATCCCCTAACTGGTCATTACCACTGGATTCACAGACCCGATACCACCCCGGTAGCACCAGCACCCGATTGGATCGTACAAGTACTGACTGCACCCCAAGCAGAACTCCAAAAATCAAAAGGATTCAAAACGATTGTCCCAGTTTGCGATCGCAAATCCATCATAGTTGGCCCATCAAGAAATACCTGTGCAACCAACATTACACTCGCCCGACTACTGCTAGAAGTAATCCATCCGCACTATGCAGACAATTATCAATCGTGGATTTTTATCGGTATGGCACTCAAATACATCAGCAATTCTCTCTTACCAGACTGGGATACCTGGAGTCAACTAAGTAGCAAATACAAACCAGGTGAATGCCAATACAAGTGGTCAAGTTTTAGAGGCTTTGGAATCACCGATCGCACCCTACATTACTACGCTCTCCATTCATAATTCATGTCCCCAAATCACCATCTATACTCCTTAAACGACGACCAAAATCGTCTGCATTTTCTCACTTTAAACTACGAATTAATCGCCGCCGTTGGCTGGCAAGGTTACCTAGAAGAAGGTCGAGGATGCGTAGCAATTGATAACAGTTCCTACAACCAACTATCAAAAAGAAACCTTGACAAACAACCCCAATGGAACTTAGATACTCTGCTCGGCTTTTACATAGGCGAAAAAAGCAATAACTTCCAAGCTTTACTAGGAGGAAAATGGCCAGACACAGAAACAGCACACCGCGTCGCTGAATACGATCCTAATTGGAAAGTATTAGTCTTAGTTTGGTTTGGAGGAAACAACGGAGACTTCTTAATCCAAGGTGTTTCAATTCCCCAACTACCGCCGCCGCTTTGTTACCAACGACTACTTCCGCGTCTAAACGAATTTATTGTTTCTCCAGTATAAGCAAGATAACATAGCGCTGACGCGCTTGGCATCAATGGTGCTTCCTAACTTCTTTCATTCACCCATTGGTGCCAAGTTTCTCAATATGTCTCTTACCAACCAAAACGGGAATCAATCGAGTCACATTATCCAAAATTTGTCTAGCTTTTCCCTATCTATCCCCGCCATTCTTCCCCAACAAAACACAACCACAGTCACTAATAAAGTAATTAAAGTCTTAGCCCCCATAAAACCCACATCTCCCACAGCACCTTTTCATAAGGGAACGCTAATAACCAATAAAAATAATTTTGGCATAGTTAACAAAATTATACCAGATTCGCACACCCCTATCCAAATTTATTGGTGGTCAGCAGGAAGTGAGAAAATTGAGCTAAAATTTTGGTATTCCTTAGATGATTTAAGGGTGCTAAAAATAGAGCCATTACCTTTGTTTATCCCTCAAAAAACATTTCTCATTATCCCAGCAGGCACTTTGGTACTTACAGAGAAGGGTGAACTATTCCAATGGGCAGAAACTCTATTCTGGCTAAAAGAAATCAACGCAGATGGTTATCACTTGCTCGCTCGATCTCAAGAATGGCTTTTCCCCCTCGAAAATTTCCCAGGTATCCCTCTCGCCTGTGTGAACGAACTACCATCAAGAGCATTTCTAGAAGCAGCTAATCATCTAAATTTCCATCAACTCAAAACCCTTATTTCTCTATGGCTATCTCTCAACTATCCAGCAGATATTCTCGAACAACTTCACAACAATCCAGAAATAGAATATCATCTAAAAAACCAGTTCGATCGCAGCGAATACTTGCAAGGTGAAGACTATCTCCAAACAGATAAAGATGCTGCATGGAAAAGTGCCTTTTCCTCCCACTTAAAGGAACAGAAAAATGCAATCGGAATGCTTGGTTTTAAAATAGGCTTGAGCACAGTCCAATCCACTCCCAAAGCTGTTAGCCGTCTACACAATAACCCTCATAGTACCTACGATTACCAATTTGGCACTGTAGTAGACCTAGAGCCTCGATCGGACAAACCAGTATCAATCCTGTGGCAACATGAGGAAAGCACAGATAACTATAGTCTACCAGAACTTCAACAAAATTTTATCAGCCCGATCGTACTGGTAAAAATTTCTGACCAAGTAGGCTATGTCAAGAGTGCCGATCGCAAATTCTACCAGGCTATCGTAGGTTTTGCATCAAAATCAGTAGCGCGTTCTTGGTGGCGAAGAATCAAAAAAGAACTGGGACATTTGAGTGACCTAAAACCCAACTATCATCCCGAAATCCAACACCTAAACAATCAAATGAAAGCCAAGTATTTTTATTTGGCTCAATTTCCCCGCCAAAAAACACTCAACGCACGACTACGACATCTGCAAACTGTAGCGAACTGGAACTTAACCAAACATCTGCATAGATAGCCAAAAAATGAATGTGAATTTTCATCTAAATTCATGGTACACCAGTATCGTTATAGCTAACTCATCCGGCTTATACTGCGACCATCTAGCTGTATGTCTCCTGCTGGAACTACTAGGAAATGTAACTCAACACAAAGACCCTTATCATCCAATATTCAGTAGTATAACTGCACTGGCGGATGCACTCAAAGCACCCATTGATGAGGTCAAGCATTCTCTAGAACTTTTGCATAAATTAGGCTTAATCCAAATTGATTATTGCCATGAACCAGAATTGTTTCTAGCTGGGATAATTTGCATAAAGCTGAATCAACGCAGAATTTCTGAATTATCCAAAACGAATGCAACAAACAACCGCAATGGATACATATACATAGTGCGTTCAGGGTCAAGCAACCTCTACAAAATTGGCCGCACCACCAACTTCCAGAAACGCCTGAAAACATTGCAGACATCCTGTGCCACTCAATTAACAGTTGTGAAAACTTTCTTCTCCCTTGATGCAGTGTCTTTAGAAAAAGCGGCTCATTGCAAATTTGCACATTTCAGACAGAAAGGAGAATGGTTTGAATTGAATTCAGAACAACTAACCCAACTATTATCCTGGCTTGAACATTGCCAATGAAGAAGGCATAAGGCTTTTATGCAGAAGGTAGGAAAGAAAAATATAAATACACTTTCACCCCAATTATGTCAAACCTAGAAACACAGTACGATTTTAACCAGAACACCATTCTAATTCACATTCAGTTATTACCCAAAACTGATGCAAATCAGCCTCGAAATGCGGTATTAGCTGTAGGCATCAAAAACTCCCCACCTATCATCACCAGCACCACCGTAGAACAGTTAGAACTCCCCACTCTAATTACGAAGATGTTATCCCAATTAGAAGCAGAACTACCTGAAAGAAAAGCGGCGGCTTTGAAATTAGCAGAAGAACAAGAAACAGAGGAAATCTCACAGAACTATAAGCAACGAAAAGTGGAAGCGCCACCCCCAGTTCCCTCATCCACTCAGACCTCGACTACTTCTCCTCAAAAACACCAACTAACTTTGTTTTAAACTATGTCTATAGTCATCCTTGAAGGTCAAAAAATCCCCCTGACTCCCGAACAATCTGTCACAGACGAAAGCATCGTCAATACCTTGCTACCTTTCTATCCAGATGTCGCCAATGCAACTATATCAAGGAAAGTTGTAGACGGCGAAGAACATATAGAAATCGTCAAAAAGGTAGGTACTAAAGGTAACTTCAACCTCATCAAGTCCCTGCAAACTGCACCAGAGTTAATTAATCCTGCACTTTCCCTTAGTTGGAAACTCAAACAACTGGAAATTCTGGGTCAATTAACATTAGAAACTCTGGTGAGTATCTCGGAAGAAATTGAAGTAGCGATCGCACAAGGAGAACAAGCAACTAAAGCTACCATCAGTACTATAGCACATTTAACCACTTCTCCCCCCATCCCTTCTAAATATCCAATTCCTAACTTCTAATAATGTCAGTTACAACTGCTGCCATTACACATTTGCGTTCTTGTCAAGTCCCTGTTTCTGTCGGACAGGGACTCGATTATTTAACGCAACTTAGAGAAAGTACGGTTTTACTTTCTCTCTACAAAGCCAACTTTCCCCATGAATGGGAAAAATCCACCGCATCTTACTTCCCGCAGGTTTCTAGCTGTCCGTATTCTCCCAGAGAAGTACAATTTTTAGAATTGGTTAATTCTCAACTATTTCCACTCGGTTTAGATTGCTTTGAATGGGAAGAAAGACTGCCTTTTATTCCCTTCTGGTCTCAAGAACTCGATTTCTACCAAAGGGAAATAGAAGAATTCGACCTGAGTCAACAATTTCTAATATGTCTGTATGACTCAACCTATCTACAAGGCGATTGGTCAACTCATTTTGGCATAAATCCAGGTTCAGTAATTACAGCCGATCGAATTGATTTCGACCAATTCAAGCAGCTATGTAGCCAAGCAGAGGAACCTTTATGCTATCTCTATGAAGCGATCGGTATTATCGACCACAGTACAGGTAGTATTTGGCTTGATGAAACTGAAGAATCTACTTTCTACTTTGAGTGGTCGCCATCAAACCTTTCTATCCTCGCTGCTGATTGGTTATTAGCAGAAGACTTCTGCCAAAAAGCAGAATTACTTCGTCTCTGGCTGAAAGAAAGTAACCAAAATAAACTTGCCGTTGTCCAACTTTGGAATGATGCAAACCCAGCCAAATTATGAATTTAGCAAACTTAGAAAGTCGGTCGTTTATAAATGCGATCGCACCCAAAGACATCCTCGCTTCCCTCTACATACTTGAAGGTCAATATTTACTAAGATACCAACAAGATGACCAAATCTTCACCAAATTCATCTCATCAGAAGCTGTCCGAAATGCGTTTTCTCAATTACCAGTTGACTCTGGGTTCCTCCCCAGTGGCATTGTCAGGTGGGGAAGCACTACCAAAGGAACTTTCATTGTCAAATTTATCCCCCCATCAACAAATAATCAACTTACCTTTACTGGGGATGCTCAAAATCAAATTTTTTCTATACCATTACCTGGATTAGTGTTAATGGGTATCGGTCGCCAATATTTTATTTGGGCAGTTAAAACCAAGCAATTTGACCCAAATGCCCAAGTATTCCACGCACCATTACCCAATATTAATACTTCAGGAGGAATTTGCTTCGGCAACAATTCCATTCCCGATGCTAGCAGCGAGACTATTGAATTTGTATGGCAATTATTTGGTAGCAGTCCATTCAATGGCGATAGCGTTGGTGGCAAATCAAAAATATTCCCATCAGATATCGCAAAACAACTAAATTACCTGCATAAACATCAAAAACGGAGTTATCCGTTGCGGGATTTAGTTGATTACCCCACTCGCCCAAAAACTATTAGAGAACTCATCGAATTCATGGTGAAACAAAGTTATGAATCAACTACCTTTAATTAACTACTTAATTGCTCATAAAAAACCCCTACCTGCCTGCAACGCTTCTATGTACGAGTTCATTCTAGCAGGTAACGGAGTTTTTATCCGAGCCGTGAGAGATGGATTGAGTGTCATTGCACCACTGGTTGAATGTAATATCCCCGGACTAGAGAAAATCGAACCTGAGTTTCATCTCGAATATCCTCTGGTTACCCGTGAATTGGTAGAAAAAATATTGCAGCTTTCCCAACAAGCTGCACCGAATGAAATACTCTTCCATTTGTACTACGAACAAGCATGGAAACTTAAGATTCCAGCCCAAATTAACAAAGAGGTAACTGTTACCCGATTAGATAGTTCTCCGAATGTATTGATAGAAATTCACAGTCATCACGTTTTACCTGCTAACTTTTCTGTTCAAGATGACTCTGAGGAATCAGGCTTCAAAATATATGGAGTCATCGGCACAATTTTTAGCCAACCGACATTGCGGTTGAGAGTGGGTATTTACCATCAAGTATTTTGGGAAATTCCCGCTTATTTGGTTTTCGATATCCCGACAAAAATTTACGACGCTACCTTAGTTGATTATGTCAGACTCCTCATACCCTAATGCACTTCCTATTCTCCTAACTCCCCACAAACAAATCCAATTCTTCCTGGTTGGTTGTGGGGGAACAGGAGGATTTCTAGCACCGATGTTAGCGAGGTTGATTGTAGCTTTAGAAAAGGGTGGTATTGCAGCGTCAGGAACTTTGGTTGATTTTGATGTGGTGGATCACCTTAACGTACCGCGTCAAAACTTTTGTGATGCGGATATTGGTTTCAACAAAGCCGAAGTTTTGGCAACTCGATATAGCCTTGCTTATGGGATAAAGCTGGGTGCTTACGCAAATTCCTTCTCTGTGGAAATGGTGAAACGACAATGGCACAAACTCATTATTTTGATTGGTTGTGTTGATAATAGTGCAGCTAGAACAGAACTTGGCAAAGCTTTGGATTCAATAGACTATTATCACGCCAATAGGGAACTTACAAGAGTTTGGTGGATGGATTGTGGTAACTTTGGTCAAGGAGTTCCCGCCGGACAAGTTTTGCTTGGTTCGACTAACGACTTTGAGCCAGAAAGAGCGTTTAATGACCTGAATAATCCCAACTTTTGTGTTAATCTTCCATCTCCCAGCTTTCAACATCCCGACTTGCTTGTTCCACAACCAGAGGAATTATCTCTTCAACAACTTTCCTGCGCGGAAATAGCGGCTATGAATGCTCAGAGTCTCTTTATCAATCAACGAGTTGCTGCGGAAGCTATTGAGATGTTGTCACAGTTGGTACTGACAAAAAGTTTACGTCGATTCGCTACTTATTTCCATTGCGGTAGTGGAAGTAGCCGTTCTCGATATACTTCCCAGGAAACGTTGAGTTCTTTGTAAGTTTGAACGGAGTTTAAAGAAGAAAAAACATACCTTTTATCCAAACATTCGGGGGAGTTGATAGCTGAACAAATTTTTATCAAATATACTATAAAACCAAAAACTGTCCAGCTAACACTTCCAAGTTGTCAAATGATACCAGACTGCATAGCGTCAGATAAAGCAGGCTCGGCTGTAAAAGTATGCTTTAAGGCATCAATTAAGAGCAATAGGCTAAATGTTTATTTCTGCTTTGCTAAACTTCCTAAAAGGATGAGCACTGCTTATCCTTTTAACCTTTTTGCTTTATATTGCCTAGATTGAGGTCGCTACCAAATTCTGAATCAACCAAAGCCTCTTGATTAACCGAATTACCTGGCGTAGCTTCCTGTTCTATAACGCCTAGCGTTGCTTTACCCTGTACTTTAACACCCTTAAGGACTATTTGATTAACCGTTTCATTCGCCCTAAGCTGAGTCATCAGTTCCTTCAACCGAGCGGTAAAAGTTTGATCTTCCTCCATCTGAGTTTCTAGTTCATCCTGTAACTTGGCGGTATTTTTCTCCGTAGGATTTTCTTGCGCTCGTGTCAGCAACCCCTCGGTTCCAGCAGCCTGAAACTTCTGCCGGATAGCACTCAGGAGCTGACCAATTTGGTCGGAGACGCCTTTTCCTAGTGCTTTTCCGCCTTCTTTGAGGGCTTCCGAAAAAATTAAGCTTACAATGGCCGCTGCTGTCAAGGACACTGGTTCCATAAAATTTCACTCTTCAGATAGTGTTAATTTGGTTGTAGCCTACTCCTAGCTAAATAACAATACCGAAACCATGTGATGGCTAGTTATAAGGTTGAGAATGTAGAGTTTGGCTACTTGACTGAGGAGAGCCAAAGGTATGAGCAGTAGTTCTGAGCACAACCAAATCCAGCAGAGCGCCCTCAGCTATGTTCAAGTTTGGGGAAATCTGACAGTTGGCAATATTACCCAAAGTGTAAATCAGAGTAATGTCCCTCTACCAACGGAGATTCCCCAAAACCTCCCTTATAGCGGTACTGTTGAGTTTGCTGGAAGATTTGGCGAACTGGAAACCTTACACCGGAAGTTGCAGGGGAGGGAGCGGGTTGTAATTTATGCGATCGCTGGTATGGGAGGAGTTGGCAAAACAGAACTGGCAATCCAATATGCACTAGCTCACCAGGAAGCTTACCAAGGAGGGATCTGCTGGTTACAAGCACGAGAGCAGGATATAGGCTTTCAAATCGTCAATTTTGCCAAAACTTATCTGAATTTAAATCCTTCTGATGATTTGGATTTACCCAACCAGGTGCGTTGGTGTTGGCAGCGTTGGCGTGAAGGAGATGTCTTAATTATTTTGGATGATGTCAATAACTATACCCAAGTTAAGCCTTACCTGCCACCCTCTGCTTCTCGTTTCAAGCTGCTGCTGACAACGCGAAAGCGGTTATTAAAATCCTCACAAAGGCTGGAATTAGACGTACTCAAACCTAAAGCAGCAATAGCTTTACTTAAATTGTTAATAGGCCGAGAACGACTGCAACAAGAGCCCTGGATTGGGAAAACCCTTTGTAAATGGCTTGGCTATCTGCCCTTGGGGTTGGAATTAGTTGGGCGGTACTTGGAGCGAAAACCTGACTTGTCTTTACAAGAAATGTTGCAACGGTTGCAGGAAAAGCGGCTAGAACAATCGTCATTGCAAAAGCCACAAGAAGACATGACTGCCCAATTGGGGGTAGCTGCTGCCTTTGATCTGAGTTGGCAAGAGTTAAGTCCTGCTGCTCAGGAGATAGGTTGTTTACTAAGTTTATTAGCTTTAGCTCCATTTCCTTGGGAATTAGTAGAACAGTCTGCACTTGAGCATAATTCAGAAAAACTAGAGGAGATCAGAGATGATACTTTATTGAATTTGCATCTGCTGCAACGTATAGGAGCTAAAACTTATCGCTTGCATGAGCTTATCCGACAGTTTTTGCAGAAGAAGTTGTTAGGGTTAGCTCAAGCGGAGCGGTTGAAAAATTCAGTTTGTCAAACAGCAGTGAAGCTAGCTGAGCAATTTCCTGACATTATTACCCAACAGCAAGTTCAGGCTTTATCTATATTCGTCCCTCACATAGCAGAAGTAGCGACATCCCTAACTACTTATTTTGACGACGAGAAATTAAATTTAACTTTCAGTAAGATAGGTAAATTTTACGAAGGACAAGGTTTGTATCAGCAAGCAGAACCCTGGTATAATAAGAGTTTATCAGCCGTGCAAAAACATTTAGGGGAAGAGCATCTCAATATAGCACGTAGTCTCAACAATTTGGCATGGCTCTATTGGCTTCAAAGCCGATATTCAGAGGCAGAACCTCTTTACTTGCAAGCTTTGGTACTGCAACGACGGTTTTTAGGGGAAGAGCATCCTGATATAGCACGCAACATGAATAATCTGGCAATGCTTTACCGAAGCCAAGGACGTTATTCCGAAGCTGAAGTTCTTTACACGCAAGCTTTAGAAATGGGGAAAAAGCTTTGGAAAGATGAAGAACATCCCGATGTCGCATTTTGTTTACACAATCTAGCAGCACTCTACCGGAATATAGGGCGTTTTTATGAAGCTGAAACTCTGCACCTACAAGCTCTAGAATTGCAACGAAGATTACTTGGAGAAGAACATTCTGATGTAGCACGTAGCTTAAATAATTTAGCGCTACTTTACTTTAACCAGGAACGCTACTGGGAAGCAGAACCTTTATATTTACAAGTTCTGGCTATATGGAAACACCTTTTAGGCGAGGAGCATCCTAATGTAGCGCTATGCCTTCATAATATTGCCTTAGTTTATCAGAAGCAAAAAGATTACCATAAAGCGGAAATTACACATTTAAAAGCATTAAAAATACGTCAGACAGTTCTAGGTAATAACCATTATGATGTAGCACTCAGCTTAAATAGTTTAGCATCGCTTTATGAGGAGAAACGTTATTATAGCAAAGCTGAAATTATGTATAAAAAAGCATTAACTATCTGGAAATTAATTTTAGGTAAAAACCATCCTAATGTGGCAATTGTATTGGGCAATTTGGCACAAGTCTATTATTTACAAGGACGTTACTTTGAAGCTGAAAATATGCACCAGAAAGCGTTGCAACTACGGCAGATGTTGGGGATTCGCCCTAAATTCAGTGTATGTGGTCGTCCATCTGTTTAGATCCTCACACAACACACCAACGCCAAAATATTTTTCAAACAAAAATTCTGTTTTAGCCGAACAACTCTGCCACTCTTGATGTTTGGTCTCATCACCCAAACCAAGATAGGGAAAGTGGTGTAAGAAATAACCAAACAGTGTTTGGCAATCTTGAGCATACTTTTGGGTATCCAAAATGTGTTGGTGCCAAACTTCATCGATTTCTTGGGTTGGAACAAGCTGACACTCAGGGTGCTTATAGTTCAAAAATAGAAACATTTTATATCGTGCGATCGCAAGTACAGTCTGTGCGTGATCCCAACCATAACCTTTTTGAGGATGCCTAAGACTAAAAGCAATTTGATCGAGGTTAAGCTCTTCTAGCTTTTTCATAAATGCTTGGTCTTCCACAGAAAAACCTGGTTGTAAAGCTAACATAATTTGACTTTTGCCTAGCTATAACTATTAACTTACTCTTAACTTACTCCTATTGCTAGCTACTCAACCTGTTTAGTAAAATAGTCTTCAATAGGTTTTAGGCTATCAATAATCCAAGATTCACCTTCGCTCCAGCGTTCTGGATTCTGAAGCTTACTTAGCAATGTATTATACATACCTTTTGCAAGCTCAACAGCACCTTTTTCTACAGTCTCTTTAATATTGTCACAAATTTGACCAATTACTTGCCGCAATTCATAAGCGAGAAAAGATGGTTTGACCCGCGTTCCACATTGAGAAAAACGCTCAACTACAATAAAAAAAGCTATCCACAGCGCTTGCTCAAACATCTCGGCTGAACCCTGTGCTTCACCCTTTTCAAGATTTATTTTTCCACCAAAGGTTAAAAACTTGACAAAGTTTTTATAATGTTTCAGCTCAAAGGTACGTTCTGCAACGGCTTTGAAATCTTCTGCAATCTTGTCAAAAGTACCTAGTTGTCGGTGAGCATAAGCTAATGAGAGAATACTATCCTCTTCCAAGTTCGTATCTTCTGCCAAGCGTGCCGCAACTAGAGCGTTTTCATAGTAATCCTTTGCCTTGTCTGGCTGCTCATCCACAAGGTAAAAGTTACCTAGACTGATAAGGACTATTGATTCATCGCACTTTCGATAGTATTGACAGCTGAGAGACAAAGCTTCGTTGAAGCACTCTAGTGCCTTTTGTGCTTGAGATAGCTGCTCATAAGCTAAACCTAAATTATTCAGAGTTATAATTTGACTCTCAATATCATCGCGTTCGATAGACGATTCTAAACTTGATTCCAAAGATTTTATTGCATCTCCTGGGCGATTCCAGCGCCGATACATTTCTCCTAAATTGTGCAGTGCTGACTCTTGCAGGGCTGTATCGTTAGCTTGTTCTGCAAGTGCTAAACAACGGCGATAATCTTCCTCTGCTTGCTGCCACATTTCAAGATTCGTGAAGCAATTAGCTCGGTTATAGTAAAGACCACCTGCCAAATTATAAAGGTTGCTTGCTTCAGCTATATTAATTCCTTCTGTGTTTGTATCTAAAGCCTGTTCGTAATTCTCTCTTTCTTCATAAATAAGAGCGAAACTTACTAGCGCTTCTACTTGCTCTTGTTTGCGCTCTAGTTGCGCTAATAAGTTAATTTCTTGGCGCAGACAAGCTAATCCAGCCCTATCTTTATGCAGAATTTCAAAATAAATTTTTCCCAGTGTTTCGTATATCTTTGCTAGTACATAGGATGGTGAATTAGCGAGCAAACGCTTCTTTAAAAGTTTGAGCGAATGCAAAATTGACTGAGAAACACTTACTTCTTTAGCTAAAACATATATATTGCTTAAAAAATTTCGCACTTGCTCCTCAGTATTTAAATATTCAAACAAATCGCTACCCTTCTGGTAGTAATAGAGAGCTGTGGTATAATCAAATTTTAAAGAATAAAAACTTCCAATATCAAAGTAAGTGACTGCCAATTTAGCCCTATCTTTAAACTTTTCTTGTATTTCCAAAACTTTTTGGAAACAGGCAATGGCTTCGTCATACTCACCCAATTCATACTGATATTTTCCCAAAGCAAGCTGAGCTAATTCTTCAATATGCCACAAACCATATATTTTCGCGATCTCAAGCGCTTTCAGATAATAGTCTCGAGCTGCTTCTTGATTTCCTTGACCTGCTGCGTGTAAGCCGAGATTATAGATTGACATTGCCCTCTCATCAGGCATACTCATCTCTTCTGCAATTTGACACCCAATTTCGGTAAATCTTACCGCTTTTTCCCACTCCCCTTGTTCAGCATACAAGATTCCTAAATTGCCGTATAAAGGCTGTTTTTGCCAATCTGGGGCATCAATAGTTTCCAATAATTTTAGTCCTTTATCTAATTCTATGTAGGCTTCATCTAATCGATGCTGGGTTGTGTAAAGCATTCCTAACTGGCTGTAAATTTGTGCCTGACCTTCTAAATCATTCAGTTCCTTTTTTAGAGCAAGACTATTAAGATAATTGGTTTCAGCTATTTGATAATTTCGGTCATGGTATACAATGCCCATTCGTTGAAGAGCAATAGCTGCTGCTACCTTATCCTGAAGCTTTTCAGCTATTTTTAACATTCTTCTGTAGCAATCCTCAGCCTCCTCATATTGCCGCCAGAAAAAAGCTAAATTGCCTTTACTACCAATTAACCATACCCAGTTTTCAGGACTAATCATCTCTTCCTCAAATTTTCCGAGGAGACCTTCTGCCCAGTCGGGGTGGTATGGAAGCAATCCCATATCAATAAGAGATACTACAAGTTCAGCCGCTCGATTAAATTCCTCAGCATCGTAGTAAAGTAATACAGCCTCAAGTTGCTTAAAACCATCATCGGGAGCGTGAATTACAAGATAATCTGCAAGTTTTATTTGATAATTGTTAGGCTCATCAACGTAATTAATAGCCAGCCTACGAATAACTTCATGGACTTTATAAAAGTTTGATTTAAAGGGTTCGATTAAAAATTGTTGCTGAAGTTTAGTGAAAGAAACTTTAGTATGGCTATTCTTCTTTTCCAGAATAGCCTTATAAGCACCTATTAAATTATCCTGAGAAAATGGAAGGATGAAAAAAGAAGCTATTGTCAATAAATCTCTCTCATCTGAATTTATTTGGTTGTAAACAGTTTGAAATAAGTGGTCAATGACTTGTTCTTCAGCTTGTTCAATCAGAGCCTGTATGTCTTTTTCTGAAAAACTTTCTCTAAGTAAATTAACTATCAATTCAATAGCGATTGGTAACCCATCAAGGCGAGAGGCAATAAGTTCAGCAAATTCAGGTTCAATGGGAATTCCTCGCTTCTTAAAAAAATTCTGGATATCATGCTCATCCAAACCATCTAGTTGAACTGTTTTTACTATTTTCTTACCTTCATCAATCAGAGTATAAAAATCAGGCTTATAACGTCCTGCTACAAAAAAAAATCCTCTTTGTAAGTTATTTTTTAAAATTGAGAAAAAGCTACCTAAGTCTGAATCTTTGATAATATGATGTACGGAATCAAAAAAAATATAATAATCAGCTTGATTGAGCTTTTCAATAATCAGATCAATTAGAGAACTTCTGTACAATCTATGAGTCTGAACTGTAGCGCTGAGATTTCCCTCAGCCTCTGGCTGGCTGTCAAGAAATGAAGCCAAGCGCATCAATGTATCATCCAGAGATGCTAGTTCCGCTCTAAACTCGTACCAAAAAACGCGGCTCTGTTCAAAGCGAGATGCAATTTGAGCCATCAAAGCTGTTTTACCAATCCCAGGAATTCCTAGTATAGCGATCGTGCGAGTTGTACTGGTAGCAGCTATCAGATCTTCAATAACTTGTTCCCTTCCAACAAAGTCAGCATAGCACGGGATGTTGAGGGTAATTTTTGTTGGATTGAAGAGGCCAAACTTTCCTGTCATCGGAGTGACAGAAGAGGGGCAGATGAGAAACTGAGTCCCAATCTGCGTGATGTCCCTAATGGTTAAATCTCCCTGAACTTGACTGTTCTTGAGAAGCTCTTGCTGTATATGCTTGGGAATATCTTCAGAGCGATCGTTCGTCAATTTAGCCCTCCTGAGTCAAGTCACCCAGATTCAAAGCACCGCTCATCTGGGACATTTGATTCCTCTATTCTGGAACAGCGTTCAACAAAATGACGAGTCTACAAGTTACCCATTCGAGAAAGCTCTCAACCCAGAAGTAAGTAGGAAGGTGAAAATAAGCGGAAGTATGTAACGAAAAGTAAATCTAGCTAAAACTCTCTTCCCTTCTGCCTTCTGCCCTCTGCCTTCTGCCTTATCTCAACGATAAATTTTCCTGCCTACCTACTTAGTTAGTGGGAGAGACTTTGAGAGAAGCGACAAGGCATAGATAGATAAGAGCGATCGCGTTTTGAAGTTGAAGGGGAGGCAACTCTCTTGTGGAGCAGCATCATGTCCACTTTATTCAGATTGCTCAAGGCTTGCTTGAACTTCAGCAAGAATTGCCTCAATTGTTGGATTATCTGGCAACGATTCTAAATCAGCGCATCCTTCTGCGATCGCATCCCTCAAGAATCTTGCAAAACGTTTCTGAACCTTGACTGTAAGAGGATGATTCGCTCCGAACCGCTGTTCACAAATCGCCAATGTTTGCACATACAAAGGCTGTGCCTCACTGTAGCGATCCTGAGATGAGTACATGACTGCCAGACTGTAAAGACTGTTTGCCACATCAGGATGCTCCTCTCCCAAAAGGCGTTGCCTAAGTTCCAAGGCTTGCATAAACAACGGCTCTGCTTCTCTAGACCGACCTTGTTCACTATAGATATTGGCTAGATTATTAAGGCATCGTGCCACTTCACGATGCTCCTCGCCCAACTGGAGCTTGTACAGCTCCAATGCTTGTGTATAAAGAGGTTCAGCTTCGCTATGACGACCTTGAGAGTGATAAAGCACAGCCAAATTATTGAGGCTTTGTGCCATATGATGCTCATCTCCAAGTTGGCGTTTGTACAGGTTCAAGGCTTGTATGTACAAGGATTCAGCTTCACCATAACGACCTTGTGATTTATAGAGCAACGCCAGATTATTGAGGCTGGTAGTTACTTGGGCGTGTTCCTCTCCTAAAAGGCTCTTTGTGAGTTCCAAAGCCTGTAATAACAGAGGTTCTGCTTTACTGTAGTGACCTTGAGATGTGTAGAGCCATGCCAAATTAGTAAAGCTTTCTGCTACTGCAAGATGCTCAGATCCAAAACGGGCTTGAGTAACAGCTAGGCACTTCTCGAACCAGAGCACTGCTTTGTCATAAAATCCTTGACCTTCATAGAACCAGCCTAAGCCGATAAAAGGCTTTGCTGAATCCTCATCGCTGAGATAGGCAGTCAGATGGTTAGCCACTTCTGCTAGATGAGGTATGACAGGGCTGAGGGAAACAATTTGCTCACGAGTTAATTCATTCTGCTGAGGGACTTGCGTTGCCTCTGCTGACATTGCCCCTGCAAATTCTCGCTTCAGCTCATCTGCTCGCTCAGACTGTTCGAGCTTCTCCCGAAAAAACTCCCGAATTAATTGATGTAGACGGTAGGTATCCTCACCCTGAAGTAGATGCAGACTCTCCAACTCAACTCTGGCATCTTCCAAATCTTCAGCGTCTTGCCCTGTCTCTACACTTTCCACCAAATCCCAAGGAATCGGAGCCAAAGCAAATAAACTCAGTAAACAGCCTAACTGCCGAGCTTCTTCACTCAACTCCTCCCAACTCAATTCAAAAGCAGCAGCAACTCCTCGCTTGACATTCAGCGTCCATGCGGGGTCATTCTTGTCCCGCTCCAAAGATTCGTGCTTGAGTCCTTTTTTTTCCAGTCGTCGCAGCATTTCTGCCAGAGAAATCTTCCGCTTCTTCACATAGCGCCCTACCAAATTCAGCGCTAGTGGCAAATAGCCCAGCCTTTGACACAGTTCTTTGACATCTGCTAACTCATGGTTAATCTTCTGTACCCCAATCCATTCCTGTAAAAGTTCCAACGCGGCTGACTCATCTAACACATCAAGTGTGAATGACTGGGGAAGATCCAACTGTAACCGTGTCGTGATCAGCACCTTGAACCGGGAGGGTTGGGGCGGCAGGTATGGCTCCACCGTTGGGTAATCATTGACATCATCTAGCACCACCAGCACGTTTCCTTCATGCCAGCGCGACCAGCAGAAATCGACTTGGCTCGGTAAGTCCCAATCTTCCGGGGGGTTTAACCCTAATTTGGCTTGAGCAAACCGCACTATCTGAATGCCAACATCTTCATCCCTCGCCCGTAGCCAACAGATACCGCCTGGATAGGTGAGCAACAGCAAATGAAGCAGAGCATACTGGGTTGCCAGTTCCGTTTTGCCGACTCCCCCCATACCTTCAATGGCAGCAATCACCACTTGGTTATTCTGCTGCACCATTTCGTGTAGGTTTTCAAGCACCTCTGCACGTCCCACAAACTTGACTGTACCACTGCGAGGAAGATTGTGGGGTATCTCAGTTGGCTTGAAAGAGTCGGGCTGTTTGACAATAACCAGCAAATTCAAAATCTGGGTAATGTCCCCTGTTGTTAAGTTGCCGCCAACTTGAATATCCTTGAGAATGCTCTGCAAAACTTGTTCGGGGCTTTGGCGATCGCTCATCAATTTAGTCCTCCCCTATAGTAGTTTGAACGTCTACTCGTCTCTTTCTTAACCAATAGCGGATGCCGCCTACTTCTTCATCGATTTTAGAAGTATAGTTTTTCATAGGCTTGTTTGGAGCAATTTTTTCTTTACTACCATGTCCTATCTGAAAAGATATAGTTTTTCCATCCATAGTAGTAATAGATAATATCTGTTTGTAATTCCTTCGTTGATTAGGATCTTTTTGATTTAGAGACGATCTTTCCTTGGTTTTAACAGAAACTATAGAATCGTATAGATATTCACAAGTCTCTTCATCTACAGCTGCTCCCCTTACAAAGTTCCAGTAACATTTATAGTAAGCCAGAAAATTTTCAGTTAAGAAAATACTTACAAATTCATAAACACCATATTTATACTTACCATCCAAGCCTTTTTGTTCATAAAAATCTTCTTGTCGAATTAAAAGCGCTTGGAGCGAGTTATCTAAAGACTTAGCAACTTCATCGTCTTGCAATATAAAACTTTTATCTACTTCAGAATCTGTTACTCCAACTAAAAATATAATCTCATCTTTATCTAATAGAGACTCTAGCCTCTGATCTCCTTCTGCTTCTTCTGCATTACGAGCAATTTTTAATTTCTGTAAACCTATTTTAATTAATCGTTCTTTATCTTCTTGTAACCATTCTTTTATCTGAGATTCTAAACGTTTGATCTGTGACAGCTTGAAATCGATTTCTCTCTTGTTTGACTCTTCAGCTTCCGCAATTAATCGTTTTTTTTCTTGCTCGATAGTACTAACTTGTTCCTCAGCTTCTTGAAATTCTTTCTCAAGTTTTTGTTGGCAATCATATTCATAATTATTGCGGCCACGATGGAAGGTAATGATTGAGTAATAAATTGCCAAAAATCCTATGAGAAGTCTCCCCATCTTGGAGAAAAGTAAAATAGGCAATATTACACTCAGGAAAACAATAATTACGAATTTTTGTTGATGGGGTGGTTGTTGCCTATTTAAGTATCTAAAAAATGAGAATAGTTGTTTGAAGTCCGCATCTATAACTAACGGTAAATATCTACAAAATTTGTCAAAGGAAAATGGTGGTGGGGGAGATGTTAGCCTTTCTTTTCTCTTATCTCGGTCGTGGATAGCCGAAGAAAGATATTCTTCCATTAAAAATAATTCTTCTTTTTGGCGTGTAAGTTCAGAAGTAAAACTTACTGCCGTTCCAGAATTTTGCTGTTCTAGTAAATCAAAGTATTCTTGAATAATATGTGTACGGAGACCCTCGTTACAATCCATCGTTTTCTTCCAACTTCTCTACAAATTTAGACATTTTAATATCGCCAACAAGAGAGCTTAACTTAACTGAACCAACTCTAATTTTCTCCTTGGAAGCTATCAACTCCCGTAAATAGCAATAGTAATCATCTTTTTTTAGCTTTTCTAGCCCTGGCGAACGTGCTTTGGCTCCTTTAGAAACATAATGGCAATAGTTAAGCGCTAAATCCAGACTTTTTATTTCAAGCTCAGTAAAATCAAACGGCTCCCCATTAGACTGACGTACTTTTCTTATAATATCTAAAACTTCTTGGGCATGATGGGGGCGCATTCTTTCCAAAGAACTGTATTTTTCAGAAATCCATTTCAGAAGACCTAAAAAACTGTCTTTTTGCGTTTTCTGAGTAGGCTGCTCTATTTGAATAACTTGGGTAAGATTTTCAACCTTTATGTCATTAGCAGTAACATTCTTAAAAATGCTCTGCTGAACTGGCTGGGGGTTAGGGCGATCGCTCATATTTTGGGGTTGCTAAAGCCAAATGACCGAAATTGAGGCTGTAAACTCTGTTGTAGCCGATATGACCGAACTTGGCAATTGCTGGCCCAGCATGGTAGAAATAGCCCACCAGTTTCATTCTTTCTCCCCCTGCCCCCTGCTCTCCGGCCATCAGCGCTGAGGGGAAATTTTTGCCTGGATGCACTAGATTTAGATTATCTTTAGCACAAGGATTTCAGTCAATCCCAGAAGAAACGAGGTGGCAGATACTCAGCCTGGAGAAAGCCCAAATTCAGAGATTCAGCAGGAACTGCTGAAGAATATCTCCGTAGGTAATAACCTGACTACTGGAAACATTTCACAACAGAACATTACCCACATCGGAACCCAGATTGTAAATCTGGGCAGTATGCCTCCATTAGTGGAGCCGCCACAGCTTAACCTTCCGATTGATGAACTGGTGCAACAGGTGCGTCAGAGCTACTACTACAGAATCCAGTCTGAGTGTGGCAATATGCGCTTGCTAAATAAGCAAATCCCCATCGACAACCTCTACACCGATGTTTACATCCTCGAAGAACTCCCCCATCAGCGCTTTGCCGATATTTCTGAGCGAGTGCGGGAGTTCGACCCCACCGCTGATGACTTCGATCGCTTTTATTTAGGTAAGGTGCGCTATGAACGAGTGCCTGGACTAGATATTGTTAAACAGGGCTACAAGCTAATGTGCTTGGGGGCACCTGGATCGGGTAAGACAACCTATCTGTTATATGTAGCAATTCAATCCAATCAGGGGGAACTGCTACCTGACCGAGTTCCTGTATTTATTCGTCTCATTGAGTTTGCCGAGCGGCTCGCAGAGCAGCCTGAGTTAAGTCTGCTAAACTACATTGAGCAGCTATTTTGTGCAGAAAACGTCGAACATCCGAAGGCAGCAGAAATACTGCTCCAAGAGGGTAGAGTTCTGGTACTCTTAGATGGTTTGGATGAAGTACCCAAAGCAGACAGTAAATCTGTCCTAACTCGAATTCGAGAATTTTGTCGGACATATCATAAAAACACCCTAATTGTCACTTGTCGTACTAATGCCCTCGACTACAGCTTTGGGAATTTGGGGTTCACTGAAGTTATAGTAGCGGACTTTAACCAAAAGCAGATTGAAATATTTGCCCACAAGTGGTTTATGGCATTTGCCAGGAATGACACAGAAGCTGGGAAAGCCAGAGCTAAGCAGTTTATTGAAAAGCTCCAGCAGCCTGAAAATAAGCGCATTCGTGATTTAGCCGTCACGCCGATTTTGCTCAATCTCACGTGCCTGGTGTTTCAGGATATAGGTAACTTTCCCTCAAACCGAGCAAAACTATATCAGCAAGGGCTGAACACTTTGCTAAAGGAATGGGATTCTTCCAAAGGTGTTCAACGGGAAGAACTGTATGGCAACCTATCTGTCAAGGATAGAGAAAGGCTATTAACTCATGTTGCATTTACTACTTTCACCCAGAACCGTTACTTTTTTGAGCAGACTGAAATCGAGGAATATATTAATGGCTATCTTCGCACGTTAAACGCTAATCAAGAGGATATATCCCAACAAGATAGCGAAGCAGTGTTAAGATCGATAGAAGTGCAGCATGGACTATTGGTAGAACGAGCCAGGGAAATTTATTCATTCTCGCATCTGACCTTTCAAGAATATTTTACAGCCAAGGATTTTGTTAATAGTTCTGGTCAACAAAATTGGATAAATTTAGCTACTTATGTCAATCAAAAGCGTTGGCGTCAAGTCTTTTTGCTGGCATCAGGGATGATGCCGAGTGCTGATGCCTTGTTGTTAGCAATGAAACGCGAAATTCAAAAAATTTTAGCTTCAGATAAGGTCTTGCAACAGTTTACAGAGTGGCTACAACAAAAATATAGTTCCATAAATGTTCCTTGCAAGCCAGCGGCTATTAGATTTTTTTGCTTTTCCCTTGGCTTCAACGTCGATTTGCACCTCGATCTCGATCCTTCACACCCTATATATTTTGACCCTGCTCCTTATCCTGATTTGGCTGCCGACCTCGATCTTGCCTACGCTCTTGAAGTTGCTCTTAAAAATTCCCGCACCCACGACCAGTCTGATATGTCAAATGTAGATCTTGATACTGCCCGCAAGTATATGCTTAACCTTAATCCAGAGCTAGGGGAAGTACTGCAACAACTAAAAAACCAGCTACCTGACCAAAAAGGTGACCAGGAAATATACAAACAATGGTGGCAAATTAATGGTAAAGCCTGGATTGAACAATTAAGAAATGTAATAATTAAATATCGCTATATTGGTCATGATTGGCAGTTCAGCAACAAGCATAAAGATAGGGTTCAGGAGTATTACGATGCTAACAAATTGCTGGTGGATTGTCTCAATAGTAGTTTTGTACTAAGTGATGAGGTAAGACAAGAAATTGAGGAAAATTTGTTGTTTCCAACTGCTGAGATAGGGAACTAAAGCAATGAGCATTCATCAAGCAATCTTCCTATCTAATATCGAAAATAAAAATGTTTACTACATTTAGTTTAGCCCTAATATATACTATAGCCCGCTAGCAATTTACTGTTGGCATTAATTTAAAATATTATGTATTTTTATAATCCAAATTTATTTGAAAATTTTTTATTCACCGCATAGAATGCAGTTTATGAGCGCTGACGCGCCGATATTAACAGTAGATTTCCCGATTTATTGTTACCTAAAATGAGCCACTTTTCCACGATAAAAACTACCCTGTCCAATCGACAAGCGCTTCAAGAAGGACTCAAAGCTCTTTTGGAGAAAATAGGAATTACTCCAGAGATTGAAAGTCACGAAAATCCAGTACCTCTGATTAATGGGTACGATACCGCCGATCGACAAGAAGCCAACATTATTATCCGACGCACACAGCTACAAGGCTTAATTGACATTGGCTTTCGCTGGAATCCTGCTCAAAACTGCTACGAAGCAGCGATCGATCCTTGGGATTTTAACAGAAATCTTCTAGGCAATCATTTTGAAAATGTGGAAGATTTTCTAGAACAAGTGCAAGTAGCACATAACGCCGCTTTCATCAACATCCACTATCCCGCACATCTTTGGTCACAAGAAACCATCACCGCATCAGATGGAACTATGACCACCACTCTCACCAAAAAAGTTGACCTTTACGCTTAGATAAAACTAATGTCAGAACCAACCAAAATCAAGATTACTCAACGCAAAGGACAACCATTAGAAGTGGAAGTCCTCAACGTAACTGGCGATTCTTGCACAGAAATAACAGCACCTCTCAATCAACTTGGTATTTCTCAAACTCAGCTAAAAGAGGAATATTTTGAGTCATCCGTTTCTGTAGATACAACCACTGAAATCCATCTCTAAATCAGAATTTCTTTGCTGCTACGGGATTGGGCTATTTACCAATCCCTATTTTCTTACGGGCTTTCAAATATGTTTGATACCGACCAACTTTGTATTTGGCTGAGGGCTGGAATCGCTACCGTTACGGTCGATACTCCAGCCGCTTCTGAACCCGCCCTAGTCGATAAAATTGTAGTAGATTTACACCAACGCTACAAAACCATTCTCCAATGGGACTGCGGACATCAATTTCTGACATTGACTCCAGTAACCGAGAGAAATATCATCACTAGAATCGATAAATCTACTACCAATGGAGTCAAAGTTGAAGCTCATCCTATCGTGACCTTCATCAAGCACCTGGAAAGCCTCATCAATGAAGACGCCAATCCAACTCTGATTATCGCGAAGGATTTCCTAGAATTCATTGCTAAACCCGATTCGAGGAGAGATTGGATTAGGTTGGCTCAAGATTTGTTCTTTGACCTCAAGCGTTCTCCGCATCGCTTGATTCTGATCCACCAAGGGTTAAACATTCCTAACTACTTTAAAGATTTAGTTTGGGAAATGTCTAATCCACTGCCTAATGAATCGGAAGTAGAACAAATTAAGCAACACAAACTTGCCAGCCTTGGTGCTAATGCCAGACAGAAAAATATTACCTTTGAGATGACCTTGTGCGATCGACAGCTTGGACATCTCACTCGTGCTTTGCAAGGAATGACCCCAGAAGGGATCGAGGATATTTTGCAAGTAGCTGCCATCTCTCACCGGGGCATCAATCCTCAAGCAATTGACCAAATGCTTGAAATTAAAAAGCAGCACTTGGCAGCTAAAGGTGTCAGCTTTGCACCACCACCCGACGTACCAGTTCAGGGACTTCCAGCAATTACCACTTGGGCTACCCTACAATTACCGCTGTTAGACAGCACCGCCCGCGCTGCCCATAATCTGGAAAAGCCCTCAAATATTCTCTGCGTGGGCGTTTCAGGTACAGGCAAATCTCTGTCTGTGAAAGCTTTAGCAGCTAGTTGGGGCATTCCCTGTCTCACTCTGGATATGGGGAAACTGATGTCCAAAGAACTCGGAAGTAGTGAAGCTAACCTGAGAAACATTTTGCAACAAGCAGAAGCACTTGCACCTTGTCTGCTTTGGATTGATGAAATGGATAAGCAGCTAACTCAACGTTCCTCTGATACCGATGGGGGTACTACCGCTCGTATGGTAGGAACATTGTTAACTTGGTTAGAAGAGAATAAGGCGGATGTCATAGTCGCCGCGACAGCGAATCGTCCTTGGGGATTTTCTAAGGAGATGTTGCGAAGATTCAAAGTGTTTTATGTGGACTTGCCCGACTGCCAAACTAGAGCAGAAATTTGGAAAGTGCAGTTGGAACATTATCTGATTGAAGCAGAAAGTGAATCTATTCAGCTATTAGCAGAAAACTCTGTTAGTTATACTGGGGCTGAAATTCGTAACATTGTCAAAGAAGCTGCGACTGAGGCATTTGCTAATGGTTTTCCCAGAGTGGTAAATTGCTTGAGCTTGGTAGCCCTCCTCAACCGCAAGCCCGCCCAGTTTCGCAATGATACGGAAGAACTCGAAGCCCTGCGCCAATGGGCTACATCGGGTGGGGCGGAACTAGCAGCGCCGATTGAGCAGCTGGGTCAAGTCTTAAACCTCGATCGCAATGGTAATATTCAAAGGGAAATTTCCTGGCAATAAACGCCAATTTTCCACGCTTCTATCAACATACCACAATCTCATCAAAAAAGCTCCCAGCTTTCCACAAAAGCTTGGGAGCTTTTATAGGATGAAAAACATGAAAAATCGTCGTTACCGATTTAACCGAGCCACTGGCAAAATTTACCAAGAGAGTTACAGCAGTTTGATAGAGATTCCCGACTATTTGGATGCTGTTATTCTCCATGCTACTCCCCCAGTCTACGGACAACCATTTCCCAATCAGCCTGCTCAGAATTGGATTAATCTGTGCTTTTTGGATCGCGAACTTTCTTGGAGTTTTGCTTTGCTCAACAGTGGGCAATCTGAGGCTTTACGACCCTTTCTCAATTACAAAACTCAACAAAAGGATTTACTCAATTATCTCACTCGCATTAGTTTAGTTCCCCAGCGATCGAGAAGTGGAAACCATTGGTATGCTTATGCTTTTGAAGCATTACCTTTACCCGACAGGGTAAATCCCTTAGAAATTCTTCATGGCCACTCAGGATTACCTTTGATTGACCCAAATATCTCACTTGATTTTCCTGAACCGGAGAGCGATCTGCAACAACTAAAAACCCTTAACTCTCCTCAAGTTGAGGTCAAGTTTTCCGACAGCCGAAGCAATTTTCTTAATTGGTATTAATCAAGTTTACTACTGCCATACTACAGAAGCGAGGTATGGCAGTTTTTTATAAGAATTAATTGCGCTGACGCGCCACTAAAAATGGTTCACAGCGTCTCCCAAAAAAACAAATGTATCTCACTAATTCTCCCGAATACTTTAACTCAAAAACTCTGCCCAGAAAACGGTTAACTGCTCAAGCACTTTCCAACTTACTTAAATGTCCTGTTTGGGATGGAGCCTACCCACAATTTCTTTTGAAACGAACTGGCGAACTATGGCTGCAACAGTTATTCGATGGCAATTTGCCAACTATCTTATTTCTGGACTTTTCGCAGAATGTTAATTATCGAACACTGTTAAAACTGCTAGAAAAGTTCCACAACAAGCAAGTGAAAATTACTGTCTTAGCCTACATTCCCAAAACCATTCAAAGCGGCTCTGTTCCTGCCACAATATTCAATTTTTAGACCTTGCCCTCCGCCGTCTTAAAACAGCTTAGCCCCAAGATTTATCTTGGGTATTCCATGAAAGTCCCCTGAAAGATTAAAGATTTTTAAATTGTTATGAACTATCTGCGCCTCAATGCAGAAGATTTATTCCACCTGGAAACTTCAGGATGCCTCTATTCCCGTGAAATCATTAACCCAGTATCGGCCCAAGCCAGATGCTTGGGCGAACAATTCCATTTAATTATGCAGCAATCATTAATGGATATAACCATTGATTCGCTGCTCGATAACCATCCTCAATTAAAGCAATGGTTCTCCCAGTTGCAATTGTTAGCTCCCGAAATATGGAGCCAAGAAACGAATACCTGGAAGACTCATTCGCATCGGAGTGAGTATTTCTATGACAACGTAATTCTCGTCTCTAATTTCGACCTGCTTATCTATGGATACGAGCAACTCGAAGTTGTTAACTGGACAACAGATACCCAGTTTAATTTGACACAAGAAGATTGGTATTGGAGAACTCAGTTGGATTTGTTCCTTATGGCACAAACTGATACCTATTACCCCGAACAAATTCGACTTACCTACTGGCTTCTTAACTACCCAACGCATCCCATCAAAATTTCTATCCACTACTCTTCTCAAGCTTTGTTAGCTTTCAAAACCCAACTGGCTCAAACTCTGTCCAAGCTTTCAGTCGTGTTATCAGAAGTATCTGTAGCAAGTGGGAACAACGGAAATAACCAGCATGACCAGAATCCTTTATCTACATTAACACTTGGCGATTGCACGCAGCCGCAATTGTGTCCCAAAGAAATCGCAGTTCCAAAGCCTGTTCCAGAAGCCAGCGCCACAGGAGAAGACCCTCTGAACCAATTTCTTTCAGGGAAATTATCGCTCAAAGAATACATAGACTCCGTTCCCGAAGTGGAGCTTTAGATTGCACAAACCATGACTTCCATTACTCAAATCAACTGCCAAAAGGTTCATCTAGGAGATGGATGGCATTTAAATGTCCTCTCCAAATCTATCGCCACCATCACCGATTCAAAAGGAAATAGGAAAACATCGTACTTCGGCTTCAATACTAAAGAGGAAGCTGCACAATTTATGGCACAACATCGCTCGCAAGTATCAGCGGCGATAGTTAGAGAAAGCCAACGACTCTCCCAGTGTGCTTGGGAATGCAAAGTTTGGCAATGTCCGACTGAACTAATTTTGTCGCAATTCAATCAACAACAACCATAATTTGCCTGTTAAGATAGCCATTTTCCGAATTAAAAAGGCTGTATTTGATCTAGCCTTTTTTTACTCAATTTATTCTTTAGAGAGCGCTGACGCGCCATATAAAGGTCAATGAGAATACATTTGTACCATGAGTTCTATCGATAACGAAACCAAACTGCGTCGTGCAACTGAAAAACTAATTCGCTCGATTCGATTAGCAATTCAAGAAGCTACTCCCAAAGAAGCTTTGGCTGTCTGGAAATTGATGAAATCCCTAGAAATTCGGCGAAATACTCCCAATCTCACTGATGCACAAGTAGGAACTTTGTTAACTATGCTTGCCAAAGAATCCGGTGCTGATATTATTGAGGCGGAGTTGAATTCTAACTCCTCAATTACCCTAACTCCAACTCAGTTTGAAGAACCTGCGCTTGCTAGCTCTAACAATCGCAAGGGAAACAGCCGATAATTATGGCCGAAAAAAAGGGGGGAAAGCCTCCCATTTCAATGGGAATCATCAAAAAAATTTTCCGAATTAGAGCTTCCACCCTTTCAAGGCAGAGCCAATCCTCTCATCCAAAATCTAAAATCCAAAATCGGATGACAACTACGCCAATTAAACCCGTCAAAGAAACCTTAGATGACCTAGAACAACAGCTTGAACTGCTAACACAATATCTAGAGTCAGATAACCCAGAAGAAAGAGCCATAGCTTCAGCAATTTTTGAGGAATTGGAACCTGTTCTAGAACAAAAAATTGATAGCTATGTTGCTCGCATCAATTGTCTCAAAGCTAATCGGGATTTCCGACAATCAGAATCGCAACGCATTGCTTCTTTAGCCAAACAAGATTCGACAGCGATTACATGGCTGACAGATAAGCTTTTGGGATTCATGGAACGCCGTTTAGAACAGTTAGGTGAACGCGGACGCAAGCTAGAGGGAAAACTGAGCAAAGTATCTCTTTGTAATAATGGTGGAAAACCTCAAGTATGGATTAACCCAGAATTAAAGCCTGAAGAATTTCCACATAGATACGTGAAACTTGTTCCCACGCTGGATACTGAGCAACTTAGAGAAGATACAGTCGCTTCTGATACAGGGGAAATCTATGATAGTAACGGTCGTTTGATTGCTAAACTCATACCAAGAGGAAAGCATCTTCGCCTTACTTAGGCTTCATCAATTTGGCTCTTAACTCTGGTTGTCCAGGCTGCTTGTAAGCCTGGACAGTTTTTATACAAATGCCACCTAAATTTTATGCGGTACTAGGAAAGTCAGATACTCTATCTATTGGGGGAAAGAGACAAGGAATTTGGGAATTTATTGAGAAGCAAAATCAACCAAATGGCTGGTTAATTTCTCTATCCAATAAGCCAGCTTTGTTTCCACCGTCACCCATACCAATTTTTTGGGATTGTAGCGCGATTCGTTATAGCCGCCTCAATTTTCCTCAACTTGGAAATTCCTTGGTAACTCCTTTATTCTGCATCAATCAATATCTAAAGCTCAAAGCTAAAGCTGGGGATTTTATAACCTGTCCTGACCACATTCTGTTACCTGGTACTAACTTAGAGTTTCGCCGTCAATTTAACTTAAAATGTGCAAAGGAATTCATCGTTTTAGCCAAAACGCATTTATCGTTCTGCCGACCTTTGGCAACAATTCATGGCGTAAGTATTGAGGAGAGAGCTAGGAACGCGGTTAGGCTGTATGAACTAGGATATCATGCGTTCGCTATTGGAGGTTTAGCCATTAATGCTAGCCAAAAAAATAGGAATATTACAATCATTCGAGCTATCCGAGAAGCCTTACCTCTTAGTTGTCATATCCATGTGTTTGGTTTATGTTCTCCTGATTACTTGAGAGCTTTCGCTCAAATAGGTATCAATTCTTTCGACGGAGGTTCTTGGCTACGGGAAAGTTTCTTAGGGTTCTTCTACGAAGCGAGAGAGAATAAGTTAATCAAGCACAGAGTTCCCCAAAATTTATTAAGTAATTTGGCAATCCCTTTATGTTATTGTCGCATCTGTGAAACCTTAAGAAATTCAGGTATAGAAACTAGAGCGATGGGAAGTCGAGCGGCTAACTTAGGAAGAGCGATTCATAATCTGGGGGAATTGATTAAAATCCATCAGCAAGCCTTTATAACCAAATGATTCATTAACTATCCTAGTTGTAACCATGCGAATCTTTAAACAAGTGAGCTATGTAGAAATGCCACAGGGATGGCAAACTTATGTATTTCCTGTTTACGGCGGTTTTAGGCGCTACAAGCTGCTCAAAACTCTAACGGAACTTGAGCAAGCTAAAGAAAACTGTGTTCGACAAGGGTGGAAAATGACCAATGCAACTTCTTTGGTTAATAAAATGAACTGTTTTTCAATTCAAAATTCATAACTCCCAAATTAAAAAACCAACCTCATGGACTTACTTCTATTTGGGTTTGTGGGTTCGTGTAATTTTGAATGAGAGGATTTTGCTTTTGAATTGTTGAACGCGCTGACGCGCCATTCATGGCGACGTACTGCTATCAAAAGTTTGTCATTATGTCACAAAAAACATCAGCTTCTCTATCCACTTCAACTCCCTTATTTTTGTCAAAAACGATAACCTCTACGCCGCACTCCAGAGAATGTGGTCACACCTCAAACGCCGCAGAAGAAAGGGAGGATAGAGAAAAAGAATGGTATGAACAGTGGGACTACTCTCATATCGGTGATACCGACATCGATTTGCATTATTGATTAATTATGATTCGCCAACAACTCATCTGTGATGTTTCCCCGAACAGCCTGGTAAATTCTTTTGATAATCCAGGTTTCAAAAGCTTGGTTATATTTGATAATCAGGAATACCTGGAAATCCAATTTACCCAAGGCTCTCTGAAACAATTAACAGAAATTATCGCTCATCTGACTCGACTGCAACAGCTTCTCGTTGAGTCGAAAAAACAAGACATCATCACCCAGTTGAACTCCCTAAATTTACCTGTTTTCATTCCCAACAACCCTGAGAAACCTACATCAATTGTGGCTGGTGACTCAGACGAAGAGATTCCATTCTAGTAGCCGAGATTTTTCCTTGATTAGCCATAAAATCAGGGAATTTCTCTGCTCATCATTCGGATCAAAGCGCTGACGCGCCACTTCGGGATTAACAATTTATCCATAAATCAGTGAAAGACAAAGCATCTCAATTAAACCAACCTGTTCCTGAAACACATAGCGCTACTCCAACAGCACTGGAAACTCCAGAAATCGAATTAGAACGGGATGAGTTTGCTGACCCCATTTACCTCGACCCTAATGCCAAATTACCGCGTATCCAGGCATTGCGGGGTACGACTCCCAAACTGTGCGGCTACTTCGTTCCCACTGACCAAATGGCGAAAGCTGGGTGGTTCAATTTTGATGAGAAGTTACTTACTACCTATACGTTCGAGATTACTGGGGTTGAGGAACAAGGGTTTCTCACACCTTCCCCCCGAATGCTGGTGTGTCCTAGAACTCCTACTTTAGCTTACGATCGCAAGGCTAGCAAAGATTCAAAGCAATTGGTAGTTGTGGGGCGTTATTCACCAGAATACAAGGATGAGGAGAATATCGGTAATACTCAATACTTTGAGGTGATCTTGCTTGATGACAAGAATCAACCATTACATCAAGTTCCATTATCCTACCGAGCTAGCGGTGCTAACCAAGCTACCTTCGCTACCCACTGGCAGGCTTTTATCGATGAAATGACGGCTTGCCATGCTATCAGTAACCGCATCGCTGCCAGGGGTAAGAATAATCTTTTCAAGTGCTTGTGTGTATTTTGTTTCACTACAGTACGGGAACTAGCGGGGACAACGCAGAAAAGCCCTGCCTGTAAAGTAGCTAGCCACGAGGTTCCTAGTTTGGAAACTTGGAAGCATTATTTTGTGGGACTCAATCAGGAGCGCAAACAGGAGGTCTGGGAAGCTTTGCAACCTGCTCAGCCTCTGATTGTACCAGGTCTTCCGGGTAACACTAGCTCAATGCCTCAACTGCCACCTGCTCAACCGCAAACTCAGGGAAGTCGATAGGTAGCTTAGCTTGGTTCTTTATCGATTTTGGCTTAGCCAGACACGATATCACCCCTGGTTTCAGCCCACATTTCCTTTATCCATTCTGAGTTTTTGGAGTGGATAAAGCCTTTCATTTCCTACACTAAATTCAACTCACTACCATGAAATTCTCTTGTACTGCCAAGCAATTCAATGCAGCACTCGATACAGTCATGGGTGCAATACCCAGTAAACCAAATCATCCCATTCTTGCTAATGTTCTCCTCAAAGCATCTAACGAAAAATTAGAAATTGGCGCTTTCGACCTCAGTTTGGGTATCACTGCACATTTGGAAGCATCTGTTGAGTTTGAAGGTGCTTTTACACTTTCAGCTAAACATCTGTCCAATATTATTTCCACTTTACCAAAAGAGGAAGAACTGTCGTTTACTATTCGACCAGATAAACAGGAAGCTACATTAACCTGTTCTGGCAAACGCTACAATTTTCGAGGTATGGCGGCATCCGAATTTCCTCAATTACCGACCATAGAGCCATCTACAGGTAATTCTGCTACATTGACTGCCAGTGTCTTAGCGCGTGGATTGAAAACTACTTTGTTTGCCACAGCGTCGGATGAAACTCGGTTAGTTCTTACTGGTGTTAGGCTAACATTGTCAGGAGAGCGCGTGGAATTCGCTGCTACTAATAGCAAATCTCTGGCTGTCGTTAAAGATTCTATCCATACTAATGGTGAAAAACCAGAGCCTCCGCCTGAAAAGAAAACTAAAGGCAAAAGGAAATCTCCAATTCCTGAGTCAAGTAGTTTAGCTATCACTGTTCCCAAAAGTGCTTTGAAAGAGTTGCAGAAGCTTTTGGGTAATCCTACAGAAAGCAAGGATGATTTTCCAGTTGAACTGCACTTCAATGATAGCCAAATTATGTTTAGTGGGGCTAACTTTACTTTGGTTTGTCGCGCCTTGGCTGGCAGTTATCCTGATTATCACCAATTAATACCATCTTTGTGGAGTCGAGAAGTTTCTGTCAGTTCTCAACAAATATTGGCAGCAGTGACTCGTCTTGCTACTTTTGACAAGCACAAAGTTATTCGCTTCGTTCTTAATTCAACTGAACAAGTGGTTTCTCTGTATGTGGAAGGAAAAGATATTGGCTCTGGTGCTGAATCTTTACCTGCTTTAATTAAAGGTGAGGATTTACAAATTGGGTTTGATGCTGATGTTCTTATCCCTGCTATTAAAGCTATCCCTTCTTCTGAGTTGCGTTTTTCATTTAATGAACCCAATTATCCTGCTACTATCAATTTACCGGATAGTACTCTGTCTTCTGCTACAGTTTTAGTGATGCCTGTTGAACTTGGTGGCGAATCTCCAAAACCTGAGCGTTCAGCACGACGGAAGTTGTCTTCTGAAACTTCACCAGGAGAAATTAAAGAATCAGAAGTAATTGAAGATGAAGCATTGTCAGATGAGCCATTGTCAGCACCAATTATGGAAATAGAATCAACAACAGAAGAAGCAAAAGAAGCTGACTTAGAACTGGCTGCACTGCCAATGTAAAGCACAGGTGACTGCTAGGGTATGTTTTCTGAACTTTTTAGGGTATCTTTTCTGAAAAATATACCCTAAAAAACTATGGCCGATGGGCTAGAACCATTTCTATATATAGTAGATAGAAGGCTTTCGCTGGCTACCAGGAGTTTTTAGGGTATAAAAACTCGATTTTATACCCTAAAAGGCTATACGCTATGAGCCAGAACCATTGCTTTATATAGCATATAGGAGGTTTTGGCTGGCTCGCTGGAGTTTTTTAGGGTACAAAAATCGGTTTTTATACCCTAAATTTAGGGTATGTTGTCGCTGAAACATACCCTAAAAAATTTTGGGCCATGAGCTAGAACCGACTCTTATATAAGGGTGCTAGGTATTATTGCTCCCATTGGGCTGTTTTTAGGGTATATAAACCTGAATTTATACCCTAAATTTAGGGTAAGTTTCGACGGCTTTTGTACCCTAAAAGGCTATGGACAGTGACTTAGAAAGACTGCTGGATGCCGCTTTGCAACTACCTCGCCCGGATTTGGAGAAGTTGCACGCCATCATCGGTGGATTGCTGGAAGCAACTGAGCGGTCAAATCAGCCGATACCAGGGGAGAGACGGGGCAGGATTGAGTGGAAGACGATACCCAATAAGAAGCAGGGCAAAGAATATGGCCCTTATCCTTATTTAAGGTATTGGAAAGATGGAAAGCTCAAATCTAAGTATTTGAAAGATTTACCGTCTCATTTCAACGAGCCTTAATTAGGGTACAAAATCTGCCAAACATACCCTAAATCCTCAATTTTGCATTTTAAATTTTGAATTGTTATGTATCAACCATTTCACCAAAAGTACCGCCCGCAGATTTTAGCTGATTTAGTGGGTCAAAATGCGATCGCAACTGCCCTTACCAATGCTATCAATTCTGGGCGCATTGCGAGTGCCTATCTGTTTACTGGGTCAAGAGGGACTGGTAAGACCTCATCTGCCCGCATTTTAGCCAAATCCCTCAATTGTTTGGAAACGGATAGCCCTACAGCGTCTCCTTGCGGTCGCTGTTCCTCTTGTCGAGACATTGCTCATAGTGCTGCTATCGATGTGTTAGAACTCGATGCAGCCAGTAATAATGGGGTTGACCAGATTCGAGAAATCTGCATGGGGGCGCACTTGACTCCAGTGCAGGGTCGCTATAAAGTATATACGATCGACGAAGCTCATGGATTGAGTGGTGCAGCGACTCAGGCTCTTTTGAAAACCCTTGAGGAACCCCCTCCCAATGTGGTGTTCATCCTGTGTACTACGGAACCTCAAAAGTTACCAAATACTATCATTTCTCGCTGCCAACGCTACAACTTTCAACGCATTAGTTTGGATGCTTTGGTCGCACATTTGAAAACCGTTGCTGAAGTTGAGGGTGTAGTAATTGATGAAGTTGCTATGGGTTTAGTGGCACAATTAGCTACAGGAGGGTTACGGGATGCGCTTTCGTTGTTGGAACAGCTTAGTTTACTAGAACAGCCAATCACAGCCCAGTCAGTATGGGAGTTGGTGGGTGCTGTACCAGAGCAAGAATTAGTGGAATTGGTAAGAGCGATCGCATCTGATGAAGAATGGGATACTATCAATATAATTCGCACCATCCTCAATTCTGGTAAAGAACCATTGGTGGTTCTTCAGAATTTAATTGAATTCTACACCAAAATGCTGATTGCTCTCACTACTACTGATAGTCAGAGCGATTCATTGTTATTAGAAGGAGCATCGAAAGAATGCAAACAATTAGCTATCTCGTTGGGTCGCAGTACCATTTTAGCTTCTCAACAGCATCTGAGAAATTGTGAAGCCCAAATCAAATCTTCTACCCAAGCTTGGCTATGGTTAGAAGTTGCTATTTTGGGATTACTACCTGGTGCTATGCACAGTGTGGGCAATCCCCAGGTCAATGCTACATCGCAAGTAATATCCACAATTGGAACATCACAAATAGCTTCACCAACGTCTGCTGGGGTTCCTAATAGTAACATCTGGCAAACTGTGCTAGCTAAAGTTCCTCCGGCGCTTAAAGTGTTGCTTTCTCAACATGGCTCATTGGCTAGTTTCTCAGAGGACACTGCTACTGTATTTGTCAAAAGTGCTGCTTTGAAACCAAGGGTGGATAGCCAAATTGCTGCGTTGGAATCAGCATTTAGTTCTGTTACTTCTAGACCGATTAAAGTTTCTGTGTCTAGCTAAATAGTTTCTTGATTTTAGCTGGGGAAAATAATTAGCTCGTGTCCCGTGGTATTAGTTATGTAATCTCATTTTATCTGTTACATAGATAAGGAATAGATAAGAAGAGAAATATCTATGTCTCCTCCAGAGAGGTGAGAGCTTACATCTGCGTTTATCTGCGTTTATCTGTGTTTCATCTGCGGTAAAATAATCCGTTCTATTCTCATCAAAAACCTGATATTGCTCTTAGATTACCAATGCGTACCGGACATAGTATTACAACATTCCCCACTAAATCAAGTATATTATACTGGGAGCCTGTCTATGGCTCTCAAGCTGTCATATTCTCTGGCTTTCTTCTAGGCAAATTTTGCTAGTTTCCATAAATAAGGACAAGGTTAGTTTTACCATACTATTGTACAATAGCAATCCCAATACTTGAGAAATTAGCTAATATAATAGTATGGGATTGGTAGATTTAGCGATCGCAAATTTCAAATAGGTGTTTTCATGCCACAATATTTCCAATATAGTTTATTTCTGCAACAAGAAGAAGAACTTCAATCCAACATTGTTCTGCTCGATAACCCCCAATTTCCTCAACTTCTCCAAGGGTGGAAACAAGCTAAAAGATTTGGGTTTGATTTAGAAACTTTTGGCAATTCAGGGGAACCAGACAGCGCTCTTGACCCCAATACTGGAGAAATTCGCCTGATTTCTATAGCCGTTCCTATAGATAATAGGGTGCGGGTGTTATTAATTGATAATGGTTTCTATAATGAGCAAAGAGCAGAAATCGAACGACAACTTCAGTCGTTGGGATTCTGGGAAACTTTGGCAGAAAGATTAGCTAATCCAACGGTGGAAGTTGTGGGTCATTCTTTGGATTTTGAACAACAGTGGATGTTGGCGAAGTATGGCTTTAAAATTCGCTGTATCCGCGATACTAAGTTGATGAGTCAGGTATATTGGGCTGGTTTAGATCCTTGGCTGGATAAAGTTAACAATAAACCGCATTCTTTGGCTTATGTTTGTCTGCGTCTTGGCATTGATATAGATAAAACGGAACAAAAATCTGAATGGGGTTGGGGAGATAAGGGGGGTGGGGAACTGAGTAATAACCAGTTGAATTATGCAGGTTTAGATGCTGAAGTAGTTCTGCAAGTACATGACAGACTTGAGCCTTTATTGAAGAAAATAGGTGTGTGGAATTCCTATCTGGCTGAATGCAATGCTTCACCTGCTTTTGCACAGATGGCTTATTATGGAATGCCTGTGAATGAGGCGGTTTTGAATAGTGTTACCGTGCAGTATGAAAAGGCTTATCAGGATTTGCTGAATAAGTTGGGTTCTACTTTTCCTGAAGCGGTTTCTTATCTCTATTCAAGTAAGGAATTACCGAAGTTGATTAATGGTAAATTTAAGTTGAAGTTAAGTCAGGTGAATGCTGATTCTTTGAGTAAGTATTGGGATATTCCAGAACTTAGGTTGATTTCGGTGATTAAGACTACTAAGACTTATCTGGATTATTTGGCTAATCTCAAGGAATCTTTGCGGGATGGATATGTGCGTTCTCGTTATACGCAAATTAATCGGGCTGCTTTTGGACGCAGTAGTAGCCAACATCCTAATTTGCAAAATCCTCCTAATCCTAGTAATTTCCCTAGCGAGTTACAGGCTTATAATTTGCCTGCGATTAGAACGGTTTTCGTGGCGCATCCGGGTACTAGCTTGATTGTTTCTGACCTCTCGAAAGCACATACTAGGATTGCTTGTGAGGCTTCTGGTGATGCACAGTTAACTAAGCGGTTGAATTCGGATACTCAAGAAATCTTTTGTTCGATTGCTGCGGCGATCGCATTTATTCAAGGTCTCGGTTATGATTGGACTGAGGATAATATTCGCCTCTGGGTTAAGGATAAATCTCATCCTAATCATCAGATGGCGGCGATGTTGCGGGCTGTTAGTAAGAACGTGCATTATGGGTCGATGAATTTGCAGGGTTTTAAGACGCTTCAGAAAACGATTAGGACGGGTAGTGGGATTAGTTTAACTGATAAGGAGGCGCAGTCGAGTCAGTCTGGTTGGAAGAGAACTTATGCTGGTGTTGCTGCTTTTTGTCAGAAAATTATTAAAGAGGCTAGTTGCACTTTGCCGTTGGTGTTGGGGATTGAGGGGATTAAGGGGCGTACTAAGTTTGGATTGGGTTATGTGCGTTGTTTGACGGGACGTGGGGTGTTTCTTCCTTTGTATCCGCAAGAGTTTGGGAAAGGTGCGTCTGTTTCTGTCAGAGGGCCGGATGCGACGGCGGCTTTCTGGACGATGGCGGAGGCTGATATCATTAAGATGGCTTTGGGTGAGATTATCGATCGCTTTGATTGTCATCCTGAGTATGGGGCGCATATTGGGAATATGGCCCATGATGAGGTGGATGCGATCGCACTCTCTGATTATGCTGTTGAGGTGGCTGCTGTTATCCAAAGTTCGATGCGTTGGGCGATGAGGCAATTTATTCACTCTATCCCGGTGGATGAGGGGGAAACGCCTGAAAGTTTGATTTGTGATTCTTGGGCGCAGAAATGATTGGGGAGTGGTAAAAGCGATCAACCCGACCTCTCATATCGTGTCCGGCTAAAGACTTATCATAAAGACCGCAGGAGGTTCTCTTGCACAGAGAGGGGGCAGGGGGAGAGTGCGTCAAAACGTTATCTTCCCCCAATCCACTGTGATATGAGACAATAGTTAGTTGGTTGGTTAGGTTTCGGACCACAGTTTACAAGATCGGCTTGAGCACTCTTATGTCTGCAAAAGACCTATTCCATGAAGCTGTAAAACGGGGTCTGGAGAAAGAGCAATGGATTATCACCGACGATCCTTTAGAATTAGAATGGGAAGAAGTCAAGGTCAAAATCGATCTAGCGGCTGAACGGTTGCTTGCAGCAAAACGGGGTGAAGAAAAAATTGCTGTTGAGATTAAAAGCTTTATTGGGACTTCAGCAATTAGCGATTTTCATACAGCTTTAGGGCAATTTCTTAACTACCGCGTTATGCTGGAAGCAAAAGAACCCGATCGTCAACTTTATTTGGCCATACCACTAGAAACTTATGATACTTTTTTTCAAAGCCAATTTGCTCAAACGGTCAAACAAAGATATCAACTCAAACTAATTGTTTACGAACCAATAAATGAGGAGATCTTGCAATGGATAAACTAGAGTTTTATCGTTCCTGCATCCAAACTATCCTCTCAAAGCATAGCCAATATAAATCCCGTGACGAAGATATAGAAAGCCAACTATTTTTTGACCCAGTGCGGGATCGCTACCAACTCATGCGTGTCGGCTGGAAAGGCTTAAAGCGAATCTATTACACTGTCTTACATTTCGATATCAAAGACGGCAAAATTTGGCTTCAGCAAAATACCACTGATATCGATGTTGGTGAAGAACTATTGTCTATGGGTATTCCCAAAGAAGATATTGTTTTGGGGTTACATCCTCCCTACAAGCGTCCTTACACGAACTATGGTGTTGCTTAAAACCTTACAATTAAGTTACGTCTTCTGAAAATGACAAATGACTCCTAAAAAGAACCCTAGTTTCTCACTACTTTGGCTAATTCAAGCAGTGACTTTAGTAAGAAGTTAGACCCCTTATTCTGAACCCTTCGTTAAATGGTTGCTATATTTGCTAATTCTTCAATAGAGTCGAGCGACTCTATTGACTCTATTAATCCTGCCATTTGTAACAAACGATCTGATTGATTACGGGTGTATAATGATAAAATATTTCTTGCTTGTTCAATCGGAAAAACTTTTTGCCAAGCCAATAATTCTCTTTGGATTCCCGCTAATTCTAATAAAAACTCTTTGGGAACATTGGTAGCGCACCACTCAATCATTAATGCCGCTTCCCGCAAGAGATGATTAGTTAATAAATCATGTTTTTCAACAATTGCTCGACTGGAAATTGTCGCAAGGGTTGAGGCTAAATTGCCTAATTGTTGTTGCCAGTCTAAGTTTATGAATCTCTCGTATAATTTTTGGCGTTCCATTAACTGACCTCCAATAAATGACGTACAATCGTTTCTATTCTCTGTTTCAAATCGGCATTTTGAATTTCCATTGACCGATTTTGCTGCCGAGGACGGATATTAATTAAGGATTCAAACCCAACCTCTTTAGTTTCTGGATACCAGTCAGCACCCCAAATATTCACCTGTTGGCTGCCATCTTCTAATAAAGCTTGTTCGCAGTCTGCATGAAGTTCTCCTCCCCCAGCAATAATCTCTCGTACTACATCTACTGCTAGTTTAACCCTCAGTCCAAAATAAGTCTCTGCCATCTGATTGATTTGTTCTGGGGTAGCAGAGTCGCGGATAATCAGTAGCATAGTTTAAAGCTGTGTAAGAAGTAGGGTAGTAAAATTCTTTGAAGCAATATAGATTTGTCATCACTACTGTAGCAAGCATTAAATCCATATATTTAATAATTTTATCATACTTGACTGCGATAAATATTCCGCTTTAAGATTTTTTTACTCCTACATCTGCTACCCACCAATCAAATTCTTTATGCAGTTGCTTTAATTGTTCCTCTTCATCACCAAAATTACTAACTGTTTGATTAACATTTTGTTGCCTTTGAACAGCCCGAAATGCTTCTACGATTTCTTGCAGCATAGAAATTTGTTGTAGGCTTAAGCCTGTGACATCTATAACTTCTGGTTTCATAGGTTCTCCATCACAAAAACAATAAAAGTGCGCTGACGCTGCCATTGGGAATGATGAATTCTCTGGCTGCTAATGTACTCTAAAAGATTCTCTCTTGACGAGAGGCAGATTGACTCTTTGAAGAAATATAGATTTGGCGTTGCTACTGTAGCTGGCATTAAATCCATGAGATTTAACAATTTTATCATGCTTGACTGGGATACGCCACATCGAGGTGAAGTTTACCAAAATCTCAAACAACTTTGCCACGAAAATCCTGAAGAACTTTGGGCTATCTACGATACATTTGCTGGCGTTCATGCCTTCCGATTGAATTGTACCGAACTACCCACTTCTGCTCATAGCATTGCCTTAGCTTATAAGCTAGATGCAGACATTCGCTATGTGGAACTTTGCATAGGAAGAAACCTTTGGTCAGCACGCATCGCCCCCAAACCTGGTAGAAGCGGAGATTTCATCTATTTCAAAGGTTTTGTTGGCACAGGAACTGCCCTACCAAAAACTCAATGGCTCTTGCAGATTCACCACAATTTACTAATCAAGTATGGGCTAACTACACCTCATAAAAAGAGTCCAAGTTCCTCACTACTTCGACAAATTCAGTTAGTGGCTTAATTGTCAAGCTTAGACCCGGTTATTCCGGGTCTTTTTTTATCAAATTCTTGCCAGCATTGAAGTTAGAGAACTATTTGCTTTTCTAAATTTTATTGTATGTTAGCGCTGACGCGCCAAATATTAGCAACATCAGGCATAAATAATGTCAAATTCACATCCCTCCCTATTTGAATTGTCTCCCCAAATCCAACCAGTTTCAGATTCTTTTAAAAAGATGACGAATCTGCTACTGGAAAATGGAGCTAACAAAGAAGTGATTGCTACCATGTTAGAAATAGCTCAATTTTCTATCCATCACGTTCGCTGGTTAGCTGGGCCAGTAATTGTGCATCAATCTCTTTGGATGGAAACGTTACCTAAATGGCTGATAGAAGCCGTTCATCTAGACAGATTGGAGCAAATTTTCCAA
>NZ_JACJUP010000040.1:0-14572 GCF_014748295.1 Planktothrix sp. FACHB-1355
GGCCCACCAAATGCGGCTGACTCGTAGGTTTGAGGTGGATTAGTGGCGAGATTTTCATATTGAATTTGTATTTTATCTACTGCCCAAGCAGAATGAATACGTACAGTTTTAATCCTGGATTTAGGCAGTTCATTTTTTGGTAGAATCTCGAAATCTGTGGCGGCGATCGAACCTCCGGCTGGGCCTTGTTTTTCTAGGGGGATCGGCGCTAAAGCTTCTGGTGGAATCGGGACAAGTTCCCACAGTTGGTTAGGGGTACCGTTAGTCTCGTTGAGGGGAGCCATCACAACGGGGTTCAACGGTGCTGTACCAGATCCAAAAATATCCAGCACAAAGTTATTTAACTTGCTGGCGATCGCGCCATGCTCTGTAATTGTCCATTGCTGGTTAGGCTCACCGTTACTAACCTTGAGCGGGGAAACAACTACCAATGTATAATAATCTTCTTTACTTCCTTCTACCTCTAACGCAAAACCATTGAGCCTACTTCTGATCGACCCATTCTCGCTAATTGCCCACTGCTGATTGGCCTCACCGTAAGTACCATTTGCTGGGTATACAACTACGTGGCTTCCAGGCTGCGGGTTACTGCCAGCAACATCTAGGACTAGGCCATTAAGCTTGCTTTTGATCAGATAGTAACCACTACTCGAACGTTCTGGAACGGTACTACGTCCAACCATTTTTTCTCCTTGCATCAGAAGTTTTATTTTTTTCAAAAATCCGTCTACCATACGAGTATTTTAGAGTAAACTCCGCTTTATTTTAATATAAATTCAAATTTCAGCAAGGGGAATGGATATTTTGACAATTCCGACGCTCTCGCAAAATACTGCCAACATTGGCAAAATGTATCTACGGCGACATCCGAAATAAATTTAGCTGGGTCACCCGATGCAAGGATTTTGGCTGAGAGGATTTGGGATTGGCTGGGCAACGAGCGGACAAAGCTTGAAATGGGGAAAATTTTTTGATAATGCCCCTTGGAATGGGAGGATTGAAATCCCTTTTTGGGAATGCTTTTTCACGATGTTTTCCTCTATTAACACCTTAATAAATAGAACTATGGAAATAATAAGGAAAAGATAAATGTGCGCTCTTACTTTTTCTTTTATTTCCACCACGAGAACGTCGCTCGAAAAATCCGCCGCGTATCGCTTCCGTCGGGGCGGTCTATAAATCGAATTGCGGCTGAGGGGCCGCCTACCTGAGACCAATTGGTAATTTGACCTCGGAACATCTGGGCAAATTGAACAAAGGTCAACCCTCCCTTAAAGGCACTATCGGGCCCAACCACGATCGCAATCTTTTCTCTAGCGACAGGAACCAATACCAATCCTTGAGCTTTTTCTTGCGGAGTCAGAGGACGACCGATCGCCGCTAAGTCGATTTTGCCTGCCAGTAGCGATTGAAGCGCCAGATCGCTTCCCCTGCGGGTGATTTCGACTTTCGCACCTGGGTATTGTTTCTCAAAACCCCGCTTGAGGGCTTCGTTAACTTTGTCCATGCTGCTCGATCCGTCGATCCGCACAATCCTGTTACTCGGTACACTTGCGGGGGATGGGAAAGAGGCTGGTGCAGTAGATTGCTCCGGTACAGCCTCTAGAGTAACGGATGCTTCTAGGGGCCCAGACGTGATAGCTGCTAAAGCAACCACTATTGCGATCGAGAGGATGGTGCTTTCTTTTTTGAGGAAAGTAGCCATAATTTATAGCTCTGGATTCTAATAATTTTTGAGTATTAGTACAGACAATGTACTATATTATTCCTTCAGATTCAATTTTTTTCCAAAATTTCTCTAACAAAACAATTAAATCTAATTTTGCTCAACACATGGTCTTTTATTGTCTTTTATTGATCAGCTTGTTTTTGCTCAACACATGGTCTTTTATTGTCTTTTATTGATGAGTTTGCTAATATGGAACTTGATTGTGCAAACATCCTGCTACTGAGGCTTTAGGCAAAGTGCCAGCAACACAAGCTAGCGATTTATGCCACTTGCTTTTGTTCGCACAAAAGTGATTAATGGAAATTTAAGCCTGTAAGTTAGAGGTAGCAAAAGTAGGATTAATACTCAAAGTAAAATATGATACAAGAAAAAGCAAAGATTACATCGAATTTCGCAAACGACAAAAGAATGAGCAAATATATAGCGATCGCAACTTTTGGCTCTTTAGGAGATTTATACCCGTACATGGCGATCGCTCGCGAGTTGCAAAGAAGGGGACATCGCGCCGTCATCGCTACCAACGAAATTTATCGCCACACAATCGAATCGGAAGGGATTGAGTTCCGCGCCATCAGACCTGATGGGTTAATTAATGTGGAAGAGGAGGGAGAATTTATCCAGTTGCTCAGCGACTCCCAACAAGCTCTGAACTACGGTATCAGCTATTTGATCGCGCCCCATTTGCGGGCAACCTACAGCGACTTACTGGAAATAGTACGAGAAGCTGACGTGTTGCTGACGCATCACCTTGCTTTTGCGGGTGCGCTGGCGGCTGAAAAAACTGGGATTCCCTGGATTTCGACTGTTCTTTCGCCTGTCTCGTTTATCTCTGCCTACGACTTTCCCAGCCTTTCTGCGCCGCCGCAATCTCCTTACGAACGAGCTTTAAGGTTGGTTGTCGATGATGCTATACTTCGTCTTTTTAAATGGCAGGCACGCTTTTGGGGGGCACCGATGCGGCAGTTGCGGGCCGAACTCGGTTTACCGCCGAAAGGCAACGCTGTCTATGAAGGTCAGCATTCACCGGAATTGGTGCTAGCTTTGTTTTCGGAAGTTTTGGGCGTTCCTCAACCGGACTGGCCACCCCATACTCGCATTACTGGCTTTCCTTGGTATCACCACCAAAAAAATCGCGGTTTATCTCCGGAACTGGAGCAGTTTTTGCAAGCAGGGCCACCCCCGATCGTCTTTACTTTGGGGTCGTTGATGGTGTGGACAGCGGGAAACTTTTATTCTGAGGGAGCGATTGCCGCCCAGCGGTTGGGCTACCGATCGGTTCTGCTGATGGGGCAGGCGGCGCATCAGATTCCCTCGCACTCTTTACCGGAAGGTACGATCGCAGTGGACTACGCTCCTCACGATCTCATTTTTCCGCAAGCAGCTGCGATCGTCCATCACGGCGGTGTGGGAACTACAGCCCAGGCGTTACGTGCGGGGCGTCCTATGCTGGTGGTTCCCTTTGCCCACGATCAGCCAGATAACGCTGCCCGTATGGTTCGCCTGGGTGTAGGGCGCACGATCTCCCGTCAGCAATGTACCGCCGACCTTATCGCTGCGGAACTCAAACATTTGCTGTTTGACCCCAGTTATCAGGCTAAAGCCACAGAAGTCCGTCGTTCGGTCGAGACGGAAGATGGCGTCCGGGCAGCTTGCGATGCGATCGAAGCGCATTTAGAAAAAGCCAAATTAAAAACAGAAAATCATTTTTAATTTGGCTTGTTGATTTATCTTCCAGGGTTACCAGTAACCAAGCCGATCGCAATCCAAATCACCAATACCGTCAGAGAAACTAGCACTAGCAAAAGCAACGACCCAAAGTTCAATTTCGGATAAACTGAGTCTGGGCTAGTTTTCTTCACTGCTAATGAAATTCCCCCCCGGTTATCTGGGAGCTCGTCGTCATTGATGAAAAAGTTAACTTTGCTATCTGACGTGAGAGTAAATGATGTATTTTGAGCCTTCTCAAGCGCTTGTTTGGCTGTTGCATATTTCCCACTACTGGGAATATTGATGCTAAATTCATTTGAGGTGATGTTATATTCATTCACCCATCCGGTAGTGCAGTTTTCTCCTTTTTCGTCACAGCCGATCTCTACACTCCAAAGAGTCCACGCATCATACTGTCCCCCCTCTGAGACGCCAATCACCTTCACTTCATAAGTTCCTGCTGCGAAGGATTGAACGACTGGATTTTGTTTGTTGTTGCTCTTGGCATCTATGTTAATAATAGCCACAGTATTTTCCTCAAAAGTTCAAAATGTTTTCGAGATGTAACTGGATCGGCCTGAAACTTTTTCTTGTTGTCGTTTTCTCGATCGGGATTTACGCACGAAATGACTAAAAACCTGGTTTATTCGTAGACCTTTAGTTCATCAAACCCACTATTTTTCAGAGAAACTGAGTTTCTTTGCGTAAGTTCTAGAATTCTCAAATATTCCTGTGTTTAGGTAAACTTGTCAATAGGGAAAAATGACAAAAAATCCCTCAAATCACAACGTTTTTGTAAATTTTTGTGGCTCTCACCTACGAATGTTATAAGTTTAACTAATGTATTCTAGATAAGCTTGGTATATATTTGACAGTCAAAATAGTAAATCAAAAAGTGAAGTGTTATCGTTGTGAAAGATTTAGTGACGAATTGCATCCAGTTAAGAATCTCTTAGTAAAAGATTTACCAGCTTGGGGTCAAGCCGTATATTTGAGAGTACCCAGGCGGCAATTTTATTGTCGCCCTTGTCAAAAGTATTTTACGGAAAAATTAAATTTTATTAACTTCAAACATCGAGAAGCAGAAAACCTGAATACACTATGAGTCGAACAGCCTACCCAAGTAACTTAAATGATACAGAGTAGCAATTCAACCTGGGTTTAAACTTTACTTCACAAATAGCCTCTAAGGCTCAGTCAGTCTAAATTTCAGTTATTTGCCTGCTTTATGGAACACCCCCTCGATCTCGCAATCATCATTCCCGAACTCGTCAAGTATGGAGGTGCCGAACGAGTTGTCATCGAGTGCCTCGCTCGTTGGCAACACCACCATCGCATTACACTTTATGCCACGTCCATCAACGATCGGGTCGTGCGCGAGTTCTGCCCAGACACTCGCTTCAAATTTGTGCAACTTTCACCTTACTTTCAAGGGGATCGTGCGTTCTTCTTGAACGGCACCTTGCTACCCAAACTGTGGCAACAGGAAATCGGTACACATGACATTTACCATACTCATCTTTGGCCTTGTCATCTGATTGACAGACACCCGATGGTGTGGTATCCGCACGAACCCCCGCGTATGCTGGAAGATCTGCGGCTTAGTCAGCTTCCCAATGACTCGATTACGTCTGATGTGTGGAAGGTTCACGTTTACCCGAAGTTCACCTACGATGATGTTCCATCGCGGGTTTACGAAGCAACCATGAACGCACTGGCAATGTTTGACAAGCTGGGCAATCCAGACCGTATAGTTGCGAACAGTCACTATGTTGCTCAGTATTTGTCACAGGTTTATGGACGAATCGTTGCAGACATAGTTTACCCAGGCGTGGAATGTGCCAACCAGATCGTTGAGCTTTCGCCGAATGTCCAGTTCCTCACCGTTGGTCAACTCTGGCCACACAAACGAGTGAAGATGATTATTGAGGCACTGGCGATGATACCGGATGTACGGCTGGTGATTGTCGGAGATGGCCCTGAACGTGAGAAACTGGAACGAATGGCTGTGTCACTCGGTATCGGAGATCGCGTTTGTTTCAAGCACGGACTGTCAGAAGCAGAGTTGCAAGCGGAGTACAATGCCTGTCGTGCAGTTGTGTTTGCAGCAACACGGGAACCCTTCGGCATTGTTCCTCTAGAAGCATTGGCTCATGGTCGTCCCTTGATTGCGGTGAATGAAGGAGGATATACAGAGGTTGTCGATCCTCAATGTGCGATACTGGTGTCGCCGCGTCCTCAAGAACTGGCTGATAAAATGAACCTGCTGGCGCGTGATATTGATTTAGCTAGAGCGATGGGTGAAGCTGGTTGGAGAAAAGCCCAGCAATATAGCTGGAATAACTCGGCGCATCAGCTAATTAAAATTATTGAGTCCACGTTTAATACTTATCCACATGACCACCAGCAGGGGGACGATGAAACTGCTGCACTTTGTCCACTGCTCGGAGTCCAATATTATTGCTGGTATGGAGATGGATCTGGCAATCTTCATTGGAACGACAATTTAGAATTCGGATCTGTTGATGATATGCCCGAAATCGGGTTTTATTCGTCGCTAGATGGTGATGCCCTGAAATATCATTTTGAATTGATGGAGCGCAATGGCATAGACTTTCTGGTTGCGAACCTGCATATTGATTCAAACGGTGTGAATGAGCATGAGTTGGCTGGACTGATTCGGATGTTTCATGTTGCGGAACTAACCAGATCCCAAATCCGTATTGCAATTCAACTGTGTTTCTACGATCCTTCCCATGATGGATTAGAGCGGGCGATCGCTACCATCAGGGATCTGTCAAACTCACCCAACTATTTCAGGTTCAAGTCCCAACCAGTAATGTTCTTATTTTGGACTGGCATTTGGGACGGACAACGAACTGAGATCGAGAATTTGAAGGCAGCGACCGACGGATTTTTGCGAATCGCTTGTAGTTTGAGGCTACCTTCAGATACAGAATCGTTATATCTGACCTTTGGGTTATTTGATTCGTGGGCGCTTTTTTCACCTTTGGAAGTAGCATCGTCTGAGAATTGGCAGAGTGTTTGGGCAGAGGCATATCGGCGATCGGATTGTGGTAAAAAGGGAATTCGCACGGTAACAGTCAGTCCAGGCTACGACGATCGCCATCTAACCGATATTCGCAGGAGCAACAATCGATTTCGTTGTGTTGACCGAAATCAGGGAAAAACTCTCCATAGCATGACAGAGTTTGTGCTTCGTCAATCTGTTATGCCACAACTGGTGCTTGTATCTACTTTTAATGAATACCATGAAAACAGCCATATCGAGCCAACCAAAAGGTATGGATCGCAATATATGGAAGCAATCAAAGATTTTGGACAAGCTTTGCGAACAAGATGGATGTGAGTAAATAATTTGTAATTCGTAATTCGTCATTAAAAATTCTCTAGTTGTTCATCAATTAATAATTAATTCAATGGCAGAAACCAAGCGTTATTTTGTTTTGAGTTCTCCCAGGTCAGGGACGCATATGCTGCGGACGAGTCTAGACAATCATCCTCAAGTCGTATGTATGACTGAGATGTTCAATCCAGACTATACTGAGAGCAAGTATGACTTTACGCCTGATACTCCAGCTTCTGAGATTCTTGCTAACTATATCTTCACTCCAGAAAATATGATGCACCCTTGCGTCGGGTTTCTATTACACCGTTGTGGGGCAAGGTTCGGTAACTGGCCGGATCTTTGGTCGCTTCTCGAACAGGACAAGCATCTAGTTGTAATCAGTCTCCGCCGCCAAAATCTCTTGCGTCGTTATCTCTCTGTTCAGTTGATGAAGAATCAGGATCTGGAAGGAAATCCGCCAGCATCACTCCACTTTGACAAGGATGTATTAATCGGCGACTTCCAGAAGCAGGAGGCTAAGATTGCCGAGTTTGATGCGAGATTCTCTGACCATCCGCTTATAACTGTTACCTATGAGGATTTGTGCGATCGCTACACAGAGACTATGGGCTGCATTCAATCGTTTCTTAATCTCACACCAGTAAATCTTGCACCTGGAACTAAGAAGCGAGCAACTCCAGCATTGGCAGAGATAGTTGCCAATTATACGGAACTCAAACGCGAATTTGCCGACACCAAGTGGTTCAGTTTCTTTGATGACTAAGCTCGAAAGAGTTAAAAACCTGAAATTTAAACTACCTGGGGTAGCGCCAACCTGACCGGAAAAAAAGACGAAAAGCAATTAAAAACCAACTGCAATATATTAAATGAAACTTAGGAAATATAGTGGCATTAATTGATAAAATTTTACTATCGTATCAACAACAGGAAAGCCAATTGTATAGATGGAAAACCAATCTTTTGAACGCCAAGCACAGCTAACTCAATGGCTGCAAACTCTAGTAGAAATTCTGCGAATCCAAGGAGGTTCTACATGGGAATCTCTGGTGCGAACAGTGGCGGGGAAAACAGCTGCGATCGATTTAGATGGAATTCAGTTGCGAGTGCGAGCAACTGGTGGAGAAAAACTGCAAATCGAAACCGAATATCCCGTAGAATTGGAGTCAGTCAATTTTCGCACTAAAGCCGAAACTCTGCGAGATGCGATCGCCGGCCAATTGACCTTAGATGCAGCCGTGGTAGAGGACAGCATTCACCTACGCGCTAGTTTGGAAGACTTGCTCGATATACAGCAATTAGTAACCGAAATCTTAGCCGACAGTGCCTTTAACCCCCAGTTGCGGCATCTGTGGTCAGAATTCGATCGATTGTGGCCGCGTGCTGCTTCTGGATACCCCTGCGTTGCTCTGGAAAAGCAGAAACCGTCTTACGGCGAGCCGATTCGTTTGATACCGCAAGATGTGCTTGCCATTCAAATTTACCCACCAGGAGACGATAGCTTAGAATGATATCAGGCGAGCGGGGGAGTGGGTGAGTGGGGGAGCTAAAGTCAAAAGTCAAAAGTCAAAAGTCAAAACTAGGAATTTCTCCCTTTTCCCTTTTTTTGAGCTTAATTATTATTAGTATTAAGTAGGAAAAGTAGAAAAAGTAGGTAATTTAAATAATTTTTGTCCTATTTGGCAAATTATGTAAAAACACACTTTTCAAAAAAAGTTTTTGTGTATATTAGTAGCTGTTACACTTACGCAATCAAAAAAACCATGAAAAAAATATTTACTAATTTAATTGCTGCTGCCACAGCCAGCAGTGCCGCTGTTTGTATGGCGATCGCACTTGAAGCTCCCAAAGCCGAAGCTTTCAGTCTTGCGATAACAAACGCAGGGTTTGAAGATCCCATTTTGGGATACGGTGAATTTACTGATAAATCAATCCCTGGTTGGGAATTATACGATCCATCCGGCCTCATAAGTATTCCGTTCGTTGCTAACTATGCGGTGTATCATGCCGCTAGCTACTCCTATGTCGATGAAGCGCCGGAAGGCAACAATGTGGGAGCGATTTTTCTCGGACTGGAGCCGAGAAGCGGTGTTGCGGGGATAACACAGACACTATCCAGTGTCTTAACAGCTGGCACCAAATACGATTTACAAGTTAAAGTTGGCAACGCTGCGCCCGACAAAATAATGTAAATTAATGTAAAGCGCGACAATCTCTTTGAGTGCAGATTTTGGGGAATAGCAACTTGACTGAATCTATGAAGCAAATGCTGTCGAACCAGTATGACTTCCTGCCTCGCTTCTTCCGACTGGCGATCGCAAACGTCCTATCAAATATCATGGTGCCACTGGCCAGCTTAATCAGTGTCATCTTCCTGGGCCATTTGTCGGAAATCCACCACTTAGCTGGAGTAGCCCTAGCGGCAAACCTACTCAACCTCCTCTACATGGTGTTAATCTTCCTGAGAATGGGCACCACAGGGATAACAGCTCAAGCTGTAGGACGAAATGACCGAGAGGGAGTGCTATTGGTGGGACTGCGTAATGGCTTAATAGCCATAGTCTTGGGCATCGTCATCATTTTCTTGCGGTATCCTTTAGGAGAAATTGGGTTTGCCCTGCTCAAAGCGGAAGCAAACGTAAAAGCAGCGGGTATAGCTTATTTTTACAACCAAACATGGGGAGCGCCTGCCATTTTGCTGAACTTTGTCCTAATTGGTTGGTTTCTGGGACAGGAAAAAAATGGCTTAGTTTTGGTGCTGTCTGGTGTTGGTAATGTGAGCAAGATTGCGTTGGACTATCTATTTATCGTCAAGTTTGGCTGGGAAAGCGCTGGAGCGGGAGTTTCCTATGCAGTAAGTCAGTATCTAGCCCTGTTAGTGGGATTGACTTTTTTCTGCACTCAAGTCAACTGGCAAGAGGTAAAAGCTGTAGCTGGAAAAATTTGGGATACAGCAGCATTAAAATCCACAGTGACCCTGAATGGAAACATTTTGATTAGCAATTTTGTTACCCTCACAGCTTTCGTCTTATTTAACTACGAAGCCGCCAGCTTGGGAACGATTATCTATGCTGAAAATGCCTTGCTCTTACAGATATTCGGTCTATGTTTCTATTTTGTGGAAGGATTGGGATTCGGCACGGAAACTCTGACCGGAATCTTTAAAGGCAAAGGAACTGGGGAGAAGTTAGTGCCCCTAGTTGGAATTTCTGTACTGATCAGCTTTCTGGTAGGAATGACTTTTGCTGGAGTGCCTACGCTATTTCCAGATACTGTATTTGGACTGTTAACTAACCACACTGAAGTCACCCAAAATATTGATGTCTACGTTCCCTGGTTACTCTTAGTCTTGGGATTTACTTCCATTGGCTTTATGCTGGAAGGATACTTCTTGGGTTTAGCAGAAGGCCATACTCTCCGCAATGTCAGTTTAGCTTCTATTGTAGTGGGATTTACACCTACAGCTGTGGCTGCTTGGCATTATCAAAATAACCATATCTTGTGGTTAGCTTTGTCTTTGTTCCTGGCAACCAGAATGGTATCGCTTGGGGTACAGTTACCCAGAACTTTTAGGAACGATGTTGGGGATGGTAGCGTTTCTCTACCGATTATTGAGGAGGGATCTGCCACACAGTTGCTAGAGGAAAAGTTGGAGATTGGCTCGGAAGAGAAAACTTTGATAAATTAATGATTGAGTTTATCAAAATTATTCACGATCGCATTTTAGACAGACAGCGATCTCCCCTCTTATTTTGACCAGATGTAGAGATGTTTCATAAAACGTCTCTACATCTGGATATTTCAGCAATGCGATCGCATCCTCACCCTATCTGGAATTATCGATCCAAATAAATAAGCAGTGGCTCTAAAAATGGCCCCATAACCCGATATGCCCGCGTTTCCGGAGACATTTGTCGAATCACTTCTGCCAAATTTTTGCGGATTTCGGGCGGAAGACTGGAAATTGAGTCCATAAATGACCGCACCGTAAAGATAATATCGCCAGTTTTGGGCAAGCGTCGGATAGTTTGATACTCGGATCTCAGCCACAGGCGATCGCCTACATTTTCCGGTGTCAGCTCTTTCTCCCATCCCTCTTTTGGTTCGTACCAAGCTACCACCAATAGAGGAGTTGGCACAATTCCCCAGGCAATTCTAGTTCCCGGACGATCCGGTTTGAGATTTTCAAAGTAAAGGTCTAGAGGGTGCTTTAGTTTTTCTGGATATCCGGGAACTGGGCCATGAATTTGGTATAGAGGACGTCCGATCTTTTCCGGCAGTCGCCAAAAAAGGGGAAAACACATCAGCGCTGCCTTAAGAGTATACCCCCCCTCACCTGGTTGCAACAGACAAATATCTTCTTGCACCAATTGCCCAGCCAGCGCAATGGGAGCATCTTTATAATCGGATATATCCCAAACTTTACCCCATTTGAGATTTTCTATTTTTGTTCCTTCTACTCGATAATATTCTGGGAAGTATTTGAGAAGGTGTTCTATCAGCATCTCCAATAGTTCTTGCTGACCCGCTTCGCTTCCCGGTAAACTGGCGAACACATCTGAGTAGCTTTCTTTCAGGAGTCGCTCTTTGAGTTTGAGTTGCGGGATTAAATCTTCGTCAATGTCAATCCACTTTGACATTTCCATATGTTCTAGGGCGGGTCTGAGAACCCATTTTCCCCTAGCTATGTGAAGAGGAAGATATTTAGGAATTTTTAGGTTGGTTTCTACGTTGGCTGACATTGGTAACAATATTTCATTTCTTAACACACAACAAAAACGAAATTTGAGCATTAGCTGACGGCTGACTGCCGATAGCTGAATGCTTACAACTTTTCAGGTATTGTTCATCACTTGCAGGAGAGCTTTACGAAAATATAAAACTCCGTCTTCCGGCCCTTTAGCTAATTTCTGGTTGCCGTTGTAAGCTCTTGATTTAACTTGCTCCTGTAGCGTGCGGCAAAAAGGAATGTCCTCTTCAAAAACCATACGAAATTGCTTGGAAATTATCTCTTCACTTTTCATTGGGAACTTTTCTATTTGCGCTGGAGTTTGCAGCAAGAATTTCTCAATGACGGTGAATTCTGGATTGACCGGATTAACTTGCCAAACTAAAACATATTCATCTAATGTCAAGATCGTCGTGTTTGGAAAAAGCCAAGATATGTAAGTGCGTTCTCGCGGCACTAAATAGTCATAGTACTGAAGCGTGTGCATACCGCTCATACAGCCGCCCACAAAACCTGGCATCTCAAATCTGCCGCCTAAAGTCGGCGAATGCACCATCGGTATGTGGTAAGCGTCAATATAGTTTTCCAGCAGAATCTTCCAGTTAAACGGCACCTCAAAGGTCGCTCCATGAGTTGCTCGCATCTCTTCCCAGGGTTGGGAATATTGTTCCATATGCTCTGGAGAGCCTGCGAGATAGTCCCTTAATGGCCCCGCTTCCGGGTCGAGGTTGACAAAGATAAAACCGCCCCAAGTATCGACCTGGACTTTAGTTAGAGCAATTGAGGATTTGTCCAGACCGGGAAAGCATTCCTGCGCGTATGGTACGCCTTGAAGTTGACCGTCCAAACTATAAGTCCAGTGATGATAAGGACAGAGCAAATGTTTGCACTTACCCTGTCCCTCAACTATACGCATACCTCGATGGGGACAAACGTTGTACATCGCTTGCAACTTTCCGGAGTGCGTGCGGATGACAAAGATGGGCTCGTCTCCAATTTTGCAGGTAATGTAATCGCCAGGGTTGGCTAACTTTTCCAATCGACCCGCAAACAGCCAACTTTTATACCAAATCTTTTCCCGTTCTTGGTTAAAAATATTGGGATCGGTGTACCAGTAACCGGGCACTGCCACATCTGCATCTGTGTCGGCTACGTTCTGGGTTACGGAAATCACTTTACTTGTCATTTATCTCAACTCTTTTGATATATCTTTACAATTTTTTGAGGTGGCGATGCTTTTGCATACTTTGAAAAGTGTTATAGCAAGTTGGACATCGAGTACGACACGATACTAAATACTAAGTGCTGACTTGGCTGCCAAATCAGTTTATCTGCGTGCTTTCAGCTAATTTAGCATTTCCTGCCGAGCTGCCACTTTAATTTTTAGAGCATAGCCACAGCACTTGTTTTAAATTTACAATATTTTCAACTTCTATTGGCGAGCATTTTGTAAATTTTTCCGATTATTCCCTTTTTTCCTACTTTTCCTGCTGCCATGAGAGGTAAGATAATAATGTTGTGTGCTTTGGCATAAAGTCTCTTGAAAACGTGAGTTTTTGCTAAATTGTCAAGCCGATCGCTTGCAAACGCACCCCCGCACCTCTCTCTAGAAAAAGTAGGAAAGGTAGGAAAAGTAGGAAAGGTAGGAAGTCAACTACATATTTTGTAACTATAGTAATCCTACGCGGCGATCGGCTTTTCTTCGGAAGGCGATCCCTCTTTGTTACCCATATCAAAATTGATAGATTTTATCAAAAGCTCACAGGATAAGGAAATGACCGATTTCGACGCCCAAAAAATCTGAAAAATTTCAGAATATCATTGGTAAAAAGCAAACCCTAGTTCTGTTTTTGTGTAGACTAATGAATTGTATAGATCCATTAGGGTAGTCACCAGTACTCCCCATCTGTGTCGAGCGATTGGAAATGCTTAGTTTAGCTAGCCAATACTTGACTCGATCGCTCACCCGGCTTGTGTTAGCGTCTTGTCTTGGTACAATCGCTGGGAAATTGCTTTGGCATTATTGCCAATTCTAGCGATGCAATTACGGTAGATTGGCTGAGGTTTGAGAAAAAAATCTGTGCCTTTGTATCGTTTACTGAATTTTTCTCGAATTTTCTCGCAAAAAACTTGTTGGGGAATAAGTTATGAATTTAGTAGTAAAAAACATTTACAGCGATTCAACAATTTGGAACGCTGTTAACGCCCGTAAAACAGATATAATTATTGCTTCTTGCTACAAAGCGGGAACAACTTTGACGCAACAAATCGTTAATCTCCTCATAAATGGCAACAGCGAATTTAGCGGTTATAGTACGCTTCAAGAATTAAGTCCGTGGGTCGAACACACCCCCGATCCGCTTTTTGCTTCTCTAGAAGAAAAAATTGACCATATAGAAAAATTACCAGAACCAAGATTTCTGAAGACTCACCTACCTTTTGATGCTTTGCCTTATCATCCGGAGTGGAAGTACATTTATTTGGTGAGAGACGGAAGAGACGTAGCCTTATCCCTGTACAATCACAATGCAGGTTACGATCCGGCATTTTGGGATGTCAAATTGGAGGATAGTTTCTTAGAGTTTTGGGATAACTGGCTAGAAACGGGAAGACATTTATGGCCTTTGTGGGATCATATAGATAGTTGGTTGCAAGTCAGAGATCGCCCCAATATACTTTTGATTCACTATGCCAACTTAATCGGCGATAAAGAAAACGAAATTGCAAGAATCGCTGAGTTTCTGGGCGTGAAAATGGATGCTGCCAAAAAAGAAATTGTCATACAGCAATCTTCCCTGGAATATATGAAAGAATATGCGGATAAATTCGCGCCGCCAGGATTTATTCCCAAAGCTTTTTTCGGCAAAGGTAAAAATGGCGTTTGGAAAGATTTGTTGACAGCGGAGAAGCTTGAAAAATACGAAACTTTTATTATTGGAAAATTGGGAATAGAATGTGCCAACTGGGTAAAAAATGGCGGTTCATTACCGCCATTACTAGAAAAAACTTTAGCAGAGGCAGTTGAACGTGATATAAAATA